>JBDUCG010000111.1:0-6182 GCA_040003565.1 Chloroflexota bacterium
GTGTCGCGCGGATCCTCCTCTTCGGCTCGCGCGACCCGAACATCTGGTTCGACATAAGCGGCACGCTCGACAAGAAGATCAAGGCGCTGCAGTCCCACAAATCGCAGCTCGGCGGCCGCACCGAGTTCCCAAAGCGGATGCGGACCTGGGCGAGGAGCATCGGCGCCACGTGGAACGTGCCCGCTGCGGAGGCCTTCCGCTACATCGAGCTGTCCTAGCCACTCGTTCGGCGCGCCACTTCGATGTTCGGGGATCCGGCGGGCCGCATCGGTCCGACGGACGGGGCAGGTGGCACCTAGACCGACGTGCCGAAGCCGACGATCCCGCATTCGGCGGGTGTGATCCCATCGTTCTCGGCCGTGAGCGAAATCCTAGTGCTTGAAGTGCCGCCTGCCGGTGAACAACATCGCCATGCGGTGCTTGTTCGCCGTCTCGATCATCATCGCGTCGCGCAGTGAGCCGCCGGGCTGGATGATGGCGGTGACGCCGGCTCGCGCCGCGACCTCGATGCCATCAGGGAACGGGAAGTACGCATCGGACGCCATGACCGCGAGGCGTGCGTTCTCGCCCGCTTTGCGAACGGCGACCTCGACCGCCACGACGCGGGACAGCTGACCGGGACCCACGCCCACGCTCGCGAGACCCTTCACGAGAACGATGGCGTTCGATGTGACGTGGCGCACGCAGCGCCACGCGAAGAGCAGGTCGGTGAGCTCCTCCAGCGTCGGCGTGCGCTCGGTGACGACCTTGAAGTTGCCCTCTTCCGTGACGGACTCGTCCGGTGTCTGTACCAGAAGACCGCCGGCCACCCGCTTGAGGTCGAGCGCGTGGTCGTCGCGGCGCAGCCGGCGGCCGTCGACGAGCGCGTTCGGCACCGACAGGATCTCGAGATTCTTCCGCTGCCGGAGGAGCGGCAGGGCGTCGCCCTCATAGCCCGGCGCGATGATCGCCTCGTAGAACGTGTCCTGCATCGCCTCCGCGAGCTCGCGCGTCACGGGGCGGTTCGCACCGACGATGCCGCCGAACGCAGAGACCGAGTCGGCCATGAACGCGCGCTGGTACGCCTTCGTGATCTCGCTCTCCGACGCGATGCCGGACGGGTTCTGGTGCTTGACGATCGCGACCGTCGGCTGCGTGAAGTCGTTGACGATGCGCCAGGCGGCGTTGATGTCGAGGACGTTGTTGAAGCTCGCGGCGCGCCCGTGGATCTGCTCCATCGAGACCATCGCGCCATGCTCTTCGCCGCGAAGCGCGTAGAAGGCGGCCTGCTGATGCGGGTTCTCGCCGTATCGCAGATCGCGCACCTTGCGAAGCGACAGCGTCATGTCGTCCGGGAACTGGATGCCGGCGTCGCTCACGAAGCGCGATGCGATGGTCGCGTCGTATGCGGCGGTATGCGAGAACGCCTCGGCGGCAAGAAGCCGGCGGGTCTCGAGCGACACGTTGCCGCGGCCCTTGAGCTCGTCGAGGACCGCGCCGTAGCGGTCGGGCCGCGCGATGACGACGACGTCCTGATAGTTCTTCGCGGCGGCGCGCAGCAGCGTGGCTCCGCCGATGTCGATGTGGTCCTGGAGCTCGAGCCCGCGCTTGCCCGCGGCCGCCGCCTTCGCGTAGGGATAGAGGTTCACGGCCACGAGGTCGATGGGCTCGATGCCCTCGCGCGCGAGCTCCGCCCGGTGCGCTTCGTCGTCGCGACGCGCGAGAAGGGCGGCGTGGATGCGCGGATGCAGCGTCTTCACTCGTCCGCCGAGCAGCACGGGCGAGCCGGTCTGATCCTCGACCGCCTTCGCATCAATGCCCTCCGCGGCGAGAGCCGCGCGCGTGCCGTCGGTCGCGATCAGATCCCAGCCAAGGTCGCGCAGGCCGCGCGCGAACGCGACAAGACCGGTCGTATCAGAAGTCGAGAGGAGTGCTCGCACGGTGTCTCCCTGTCAAACCCGCTGGCGGTCGCTAGCATAGCCGGACCGTGCCGTTCGACCTCGGTCACTTCGTTGACCGTTTTTTTCAGCCGTTCAACACCGAGTCGCGGTTCTACTGGCCCGCCGTTTACGCGGTCGCGATATCGCTTGTCGCGAACGTCGTTTGGTACAACTGGCGGCGCCGGGGCGCGACCGCGCCCGCTGAGAACGCGCTGAAATCATGGGCGTTCTGGACCAATGTCGTGTTCCTCATTGTGCTGCTGGTGTGGATCATCGCGAAGCTGCCGTTCTGGGTCATGGGCATCACCATCGCCGCCAACATCGCGGCCCTCGGCTTCATGTATCTCTACGTGCTACCGCCGCAGGAGGCCGCCTGGGAGCGAGAGCGACGGCGACAGCGCTACTTCCCGCAGTCCGAGAAGCGCAAGAAGAGGCGTCGCCGCTAGCTCATTCCGGCGCTGCGTACGCGACCCGGAAATCCTGGTAGCGCACCGCACCGTCGAGATCGCTCCGATCGACGCGCTCGACATGCGCCATGCGCGGTCCGTGCGCGAGCCAGGCTCCGAATGCCGCGAGCGACGAGGCGTCGCCCTCCGCAATGAGCTCGACCGCGTCGTCCGCGGTGTTCCAGACGCAGCCGGTGAGACCACGGGCCGTGGCCTCGCGCACGGCCGCGGCGCGGAAGTTCACTCCTTGTACGCGGCCACGCACGATGAAACGGGCGCGCATCATCCGCGTCGCTTGCGCCTCGCGAGCATGTTGTCGATCGCGGCGGTGTTCGCTATTGACGAGCTCGGAGCCCAGCCGCGTCGCGCGGTCGCGACGGCGAACTCCATCCACTCGAGCTCTTCGGTCGCGTGCGCGTCCGAGTCGGCGACGAGCGTCACGCCCTTGTCCACCGCCTTGCGCACCCAGATGTCCGGCAGGTCGAGCCGTTCGGGTCCGCCGTTCACCTCGATCCAGGTGCCCGTCTCGGCGGCCGTGTCGATGAGCGCCTGGAGATCGAGCGCGTGTGGATCGCGTCGCTCCAGGAGACGCCCGGTGGGGTGTGAGATCTGCGTGACGAGCGGATGCCGCATCGCGGTCAGCACCCGCTCGGTCATGACCTCGCGCGTCTGGCCGAACGCGGAGTGCACCGATGCGCTCACGATGTCGAAGCGCGCCAGCATGTCGTCCGGATAGTCGAGCGACCCGTTCGCGCGGATGTCGACCTCGGTGCCGATGAGGATCCGGAATGGCGCGAGCTCCTCGTTGAGCCGGCGCGCCTCTTCGACGCGCGCGGTGAGGCGTTCCGGACCGAGCCCATTCACCAAACCCAGGCCCGGCGAGTGGTCGGTGACCGCGTAGTACGCGTACCCCTTCGCCTTCGCGCGGCGCGCCATGTCCGCGAGTGTGTCGCGGCCGTCAGTCCAGTTCGTGTGCGTGTGCAGATCGCCGCGCATCTCGTCCAGCTTCACCAAGATGGGGAGCGTGTGCGCGAGCGCAGCGTCGATCTCGCCGTGATCCTCGCGCAGCTCCGGCGCGATCCAATCCATGCCGAGCGCGGTGTAGATCTCTTCCTCGGTGCGTGAGCAGATCTCCTGGCCGCGCGCTTCCGCGCCGACCTTGTAGAGCCCGTATTCGTTGAGGAGGAGCTTCTTCTTGAGGGCGTGCCCACGCAGCCGGACGTTGTGCTCCTTCGAGCCGGTGAAATAGAGGAGCGCAGCGCCCCACGAGTCGGGTGGCACGACGCGCAGGTCGATCTGCAGCCCGCGCGCGACGACGACCGAGGTCTTCGTTTCCCCCTTGGCGAGCACGCGTTCGACCGACGGCGCGCGCACCAGGGCGTCCATCACCGGCACAGGTGCCGCGGAGGCGACGAGGAGATCGACGTCGCCGATCGTCTCGCGGTAGCGGCGCAGGCTTCCCGCGATCGCGATCGCCTCGATGCCGGTCTCCTGACGTAGCCAGTCCACCATCGACGTCGCCGCGGCGCGCGCGTGGTGCACGAGGGTCCGGCCGGTGCGCTGCTTCAGCGACGTGATCGACTTGAGGATGTTCTCCTCGGTCTTCGCTTGGATCTTCGGCAGCTCGCGCAGGCGATGCGACTTCGCCGCTTCCTCGAGCTCGTCGACGGTGGTGATCTTCAGGTTGTCGTAGATGATCCGCGCGGTCGCAGGCCCGACGCCGGGCACGCTCAGCAGCGTGATGAGGCCCGGCGGCACCGCGGCCTTCAGCTCCTCATGGCGAAGTGAGGTGCCCGTCGTGACGAGCTGCACGATGGCGTCCTTCACGGACGGACCGACCTTGGGGATCTCCGCCAGGCGATCCTGCTCGACCAGCAACGCGATCGGCTCCCGCATGTCGCGTATCGCGCGCGCCACGGCGCGGTAGGTGACGGCGCGGAAGACGTTCTCGCCTTTCAGCTCGAGGAGATCGCCGATCTCGTCGAGGACCGCGGCGACGCCTTCGTTGTCATACGTGACGGCATCGCGGGGCACGCCGCGATGGTAGTCGGACGGCCCCCGCCGCGAGCGCGCTAGCTGCGGGTGGAGAGCGGTGTGCGCGCGAGCTCGAGGTAGCGGAAGGCCTGATCGGTCTCGCCGCGCGCGCGCAGCTTCATCGCGTACTCAGCGGCGAACGTCGAGAGGTTCGGGTGGTCACCCACCTCGACCAGGAGCTCGACGGCCTTGCGGTATGCGCGGTCACTGGCGGTGAATGACTTGAGTGCGTCCTGTGCGGCGCCGATGACGCGCAGGGCGTCCGCACGCTGCACGGGCTGGTCGGTGAGGATCTTCTCGGCGTGCCGCGCGATGTTCAGCGCTGTCTCGGCATTGCCGTTCACGAGCGCGATGCGCGCGAGCACGAGCTCCGCGACGACGACCATGCCCTCGTCGTGGACCATGCGCGCCGTGTCGGCGCCACGCTGCGCCAGCTCGCGCGCCTCATCGGTCTTGCCCATCTCGAAGTGGATCGATGAGAGCGAGTGCAGCACCTGGAGCTGGAAGGTGGTGTCCTCGACGCGAGTGAAGAGATCGAGCGCGCGGCGATAGTTCGTGATCGCGCCGTCGAGCTCGCCGGCGTCGTACAGCGATACGGCCACGCCCATGTAGCCCTGCGCCGCGAGGCGCAGCTCATCGATGCCGCTCGCCAGATCGAGCGCCGAGCCATAGGTCTGCAGCGCTTTCGTGGTCCGGTTGAGACGGCGATACGCCGTCCCGAGCGCGACGAGGATGCGAGCGCGAAGGCGTGGATCGCTGACCTCATGACGCTCCATGGCATCGCGCGCTGATTCGAGCGCCTCGGCCGCGGCCACGTACTGGCCGATCTGGCCGTACGCGACGCCGCGCAGGTGAAGCAGGTGCGCGACCTCGCCGGCGTCCGTGGACGCGTCGATGAGCGAAAGGGCCTCGCCGATGCGGTCGAAGGCGACCTCACGATTACCGGTGTTCATCTCCGCCTGGGCGAGGAAGCGGAGCAGCGTGGCACGCTCGCGCTTCTCGGGCTTGTCGGTCAGCGCCTGCGTCACTTCGTCGCGAACGACGGTCCAGTCGCGGCGCTCGGCCGCGGCTTCCGCGGCAAGACGGTGGAAAACAAGGCGTTTCGATGTCGCAAGCGGCTCGTCGCCGAGGAAGTAGTCGAGGCTCTTGCCGAGACGTGCCGCCAGGATCTGCAGCGACCGAACGGATGGGCGAACCAGCCCGGATTCGACCTGGCTGATGAAGCCCTTGGTGAGCTCTTCACCGGCAAGCTGCGCCTGGCTCATGCCTCTTTCGCGTCGCGCCTCGCGTACGCGGGCCCCCAGGCCGTTCGTTCCGTTCGGTTTCGCCAGCATGTCGGTGGTCGTCACAATCGCTCCAATGTCACCGAACTGACAGCCAGGCGTCCTGTTTCGCATTGCGCCTGTATGTTCAGCGTTCGTAGACTCGCCCGACGATAGCCAACCCCTCTCAGGCGGCACAATCCGCCGAACGGGGGAGGGAACGAGGGGAGACTGAGGTGACACCACTTCGCAAGCGACTGATGCGGGCCGTCGTGTTGGCCTTGATGGTCCTCGCGCTCACGGCGAACGTCGCGGCCGCTGACGAGGGCGGATCCGGCCTTGACGTCGTGCCGTACGACCCGGGCCTTCCCGGCGACCAGACCCCGCCACCGCCACCACCGGAGTGGCTCTTCTCCGAATAAGCGTTCGGCATACTGGCGGCGTGCCCGGAACTTCTAGCGATCGTCGCCAGCGGCTCGAGATCGACGGCAAGCCGTTCCTGTACCAGCACGGCTACCGCT
>JBDUCG010000112.1:0-6125 GCA_040003565.1 Chloroflexota bacterium
CGCAAGGTGCGCATCGAAGAGGCGGGGGACACCGAGCTGCTCCCGATGGAGCTGTTCGACCGCTTCGAGTTCGAGGACATCAACGCGCGGACCATCGCCGCGGGCGGCGAGCCGGCCACGGCGCAGACCGTGCTGCTCGGCGTCACCAAGGCAAGCCTCTCGACGAGCTCGTTCCTCGCGGCAGCCTCGTTCCAGGAGACCACGCGCGTCCTCACCGAGGCCGCGACGATGGGTCAGAAGGACCGTCTGCTCGGGCTCAAGGAGAACGTGATCATCGGCAAGCTCATCCCGGCCGGTACGGGTCTGCCCTCGCGACGCGAGCAGCTCGACTGGATGCCGAAGGCCCGCGCGCTCGCGGCCATGTTCGGCACCGACGAGGAAGAGAACGTGCCAACGCTCCCGCCCGAAGAGCTGTCGCTCGAGGATCTCGACGACGAGGACGAGGACGACGACACCGCCGAGGAGCTCGAGGACATCGCCGACGCCGAGCCGACCGAAGCGGATCTCAAAGAACCCGCCGAATAGTCGGCACGACCGAACACTGAAGGAGGCCGGCACGTGCCGGCCTCCTTTGTATTTGGGCCGCGGCCTCGCTGGCACGTTAACTGCCTAGGCATGCGGGCATGGCCGTTTCGCCGACCCCACCGCCGCGCCCGGCGGACGATGTCATCCAAGACCTCCAGCGGAGCGGCTGGTCGCGCTGGACGCCGCGGCGCGCGGGCGTCCCGGCGCTCACCGATTGGTGGCCGGCGTACGTCCTTCTTGTCGCCCTGGTCGTCCTGGCGATCCTGGTCACGCTGCGCATCGCCGTCGAGCTCTTGGGCCCTCTCGGGCACGTGCTCGTCATCGCCGGCTTCGCCTGTGTCCTGACGTTCTCGCTCGCGCCGCTCGTCTGGCGTCTGGAGCACTGGATGCCGCGGCGCGCGGCGGCGGCGCTGGTGTTCTTCGGCACCCTCGCCATCCTCCTCGCGCTCGCCGCGATCATCGCCTGGCAGCTCAGCGGTGAAGGGCAGCGCCTCTCGGACCAGCTGACGCGTCTGTCGGAGGTCTTGAAGGGCAATCAATCCTTCGCGATCGGACCCTACGAGATCCCGCCGAACATCCAAGAGCGCATCCGCGCGCTGTCGGATCAGGGAGCGCGGATCGACGAGTGGTCGGCCGCCGTCGCGGTCGGCCTCGTCACATCGCTCATCGACCTGGTGCTCGTGCTCGTCATCACCTTCTATCTGCTGCTGGACATCCGGCGGCTCCGCGCGGTCGTGCTGCGCTGGCTCGAGCCCTCGAACCGTCCCGGCGCGCGCCGTGTCTTCAGCGAGATCGCGCGCGTCTTCGGCGCGTACGTCCGCGCGCAGCTGCTGGTCGCGGCGTCGCTCGGCCTGCTCGTCGCGGTCGTCCTCCTCGCCTTCGGCGTTCCGTACGCGCTGTTCCTCGCGCTGTTCGCGGCGCTCGCGGAGCTCATACCGATGGTCGGTCCCATCGCCGGCGCGGTGCCGGCGTTGCTCGTCGCCGCGACGATGCCCCTGCCCACGGTGATCTGGGTCGGAGTCGCGTTCGTCCTGATCCAGCTGGTCGAGGCGAACATCCTCCTGCCCCGCCTGACCGGACGTGCGGTCGGCCTCCATCCGGTCGGGTCCATCCTCGCGCTCGCCCTGGGCTTCGAGCTCGGTGGCGTGATCGGCGCACTGTTCGCGGTGCCGGTCGCGGGCCTGGTGTGGGTGCTCGTGTCGACCGCGGTCCGTGCCTGGCGCGACAAGCGGATCGAGCTGCAGCGCAGCGTCGACCTCGCGACGCTGCGCCGCCGCCGGCTCGCGATGCGCCAGCGCGCGCTGATGAGCGGGGCGGACCGCTAGGTCCTAGCCTTCGCGCGGTGACCGTCACCGCGGTCCCCTCGTACGAAGTGCTCGCAGGCTGGGAGCAGCTGCCGCCGGGCTACGAGCATCCGGATGTCGCGGACGTCGCGGTGGATTCGACTGGCCGCGTTTACCTTTTCTGCCGCAGCGAGCACCCGGTGCTCGTCTACGAGCGTGACGGCCGCTTCGTCCGCTCCTGGGGCGAGGGCGTCTTCACCATGCGCGCGCACGGGATCACGATCGCGCCGGACGACACGCTCTGGTTCACCGACGACGGCGATCAAACGGTGCGCAGGTTCACGCGCGACGGCCGCCTCCTCGCGACGATCGGCACGAGCGGACGCGCCTCCGATACGGGCTACGACGGAAAGACCGTCACGTCGATCGCGCGCGGCGGACCGCCGTTCAACCGGCCGACGAACGTCGCGGTCGCGCCGAACGGCGATCTCTACGTGTCCGATGGCTACGGCAACGCGCGCGTGCACCACTTCTCTGCGACCGGCGAGCTGCTCCGATCGTGGGGCGAGCCCGGCAGCGGTCCGGGTCAGTTCATGATCCCGCACGGCGTCGCGGTCCACGCCGACGGTCGCGTGTTCGTGTGCGACCGCGAGAACGACCGCGTCCAGATCTTCAGCCCGGACGGCGAGTTCCTCGCCGAGTGGACCGACGTGCAGCGGCCGACGAAGCTCGTGTTCGGCCAGCGCGGAGTCGCGATCGTCGGCGAGCTCACCTGGCGTGAAGGTCTGCGGTCATTTCGGAACGGTCCGGTCACGCGGGATCTGCCGAGCCGCATCGCGATCCTCGACGCGGGTGGGGCGGTCATCGCGCGACTCGGTGATCAGGGTCCGGTCGACGAGCGGTGGGGAGCCGCCGATCCCTGCCGCGCGGGGAACTTCTGCGCGCCGCATGGTCTTGCGCTCGACCCGAACGGCGACCTGTACGTCGCGGAAGTCACCTGGACGATCGGCGCGAGCAAGGGTCTCGTCGACGCGGGCTGCCACACCATCCAGAAGTTCGTCGCGCGCCCTAGCCACTAGAGTCCGCCCGTCATGTGCCACCCGGAGGTGCCCGCCGGCACGGTCCCACCTGATGTACGCACCGAGGAGCTGGCGATCCCGGTCGACGGCGGGGCGATGCCGACGCTCGTCGCGTTCCCGGCGCGCACGCCGGCGCCGGCGGTGCTCGTTGTCAACGACGTCTTCGGGCGCGGTCCCTTCTACGAGCACCTCGCGCGCCGCCTCGCGCAGGCGGGGTTCGTCGCGGCCACGCCCGAGTTCTTCTTCCGCGAGGGCGCGCTGCCGGAGCCGACGCGCGATGCGGCGATGGCGCGGGCGAAGCGCCTCGACTTCGCGCGCACGGTCGACGACATGACCGCCGCGGCCTCGTGGCTCAAAGGCCGTGCCGACACCAGCGGCGCCGTCGGCACGATCGGGTTCTGCATGGGCGGGACGATCGTGCTGCTCCTCGCGGCGCGACGGCAGGATCTCGCCGCCTCCGTCTGCTACTACGGGTTTCCAGCGGATGCCCGCACGCCGGCGCGGCCGCTCGACCTGGCGCCCAAGATGAAGGGGCCGATCCTGGGCCTCTGGGGCGATCAGGACGCCGGGGTGGGGATGGACAACGTGAAGGCGCTCGATACCTCGCTCGCCGCTGCCGGTGTGGAACACGAGTTCCATATCTACCCCGGTCTGGGCCACGGCTTCCTCAAGGCGTCGCTCGAGGACGAAAGCACACCCGGCTACCGCGAGGCCTGCGCGTCGTGGACGCGGACCATCGCCTTTTTCCGCGAGTCTTTCGCCACGGCCGGTTGACCGACCGTCATCAAACCCCCTAAACTTCACCTTCGGCTGTCTTTCGAGACGGTGACCGCCCGTGAGGGGCGGTCATTTCGCGCATCGGCCAAGTCGCGATCTTGTGACTCCGGCCGCGCTGCGCCCAGGGACCGCACCCGCGAGGGTCGGCTCCCCGGTCGGCTGGGGAGCCCAATCGCACACCGGTCAAGAGTCCTCTTTGGCGCGTCCGCGTGCCCAAGGGAGACGTAACAGAAGGAGTCCACGTGCCGACGATCTCGCAGCTTGTCCGTCGCGGGCGAAAGGCGCAGAAGAAGAAGGTGGATACACCTGCTCTGCGCACGACCTGGAACTCGCTCAAGGGTCGCCACACCAAGCTGCGTCGTGGCGCGCCCCAGAAGCGCGGTGTCTGCACGGTCGTCCGCACCATGACGCCAAAGAAGCCGAACTCGGCGCTGCGAAAGATCGCGCGTGTCCGCCTGACCAACGGGATGGAAGTCACCGCCTACATCCCGGGCATCGGCCACAACCTGCAGGAGCACTCGGTCGTCCTCATCGAGGGCGGCGCCGTGCCGGACCTTCCTTCGGTGAAGTACCACATCGTCCGCGGCACGCTCGACACCGCGGGGGTGAAGGACCGCAAGCGCGGTCGCAGCCTCTACGGCGCGAAGAACCCGAACCCGAAGAAGAGGAAGGCCTCCTAGTGCCACGACGAGCTCGTCCGCAGGAGCGCAAGACCGCTCCCGACCGGAAGTACGGCAACGTCCAGCTGGCTCAGTTCAACAACAAGCTGATGCAGCGTGGGAAGCGCACGACCGCGGAGGGGATCATCTACGGCGCTCTGACGCAGGCCGAGACCACCACGCGCAAGCCGGGCATCGAGATCTTCGAGCTCGCGCTGAAGAACGCGATGCCGCTCATCGAGGTCAAGCCGCGCCGCGTCGGCGGCGCCACGTACCAGGTCCCGGTCGAGATCCGCGCCGACCGCCGCACCTCGCTCGCCATGCGCTGGCTCATCCAGGCCGCCCGCAAGCGCCCGGGGAAGTCGATGGCCGATCGGCTCGCGGGCGAGCTCGTCGACGCGATGAACAACGCCGGTGGCGCGGTTCGCCGCAAAGAAGAGACGCACAAAATGGCGGAGGCCAACAAGGCCTTCTCGCATTACAAGTGGTAGCGGCAGCTGAGATGATCGAGACAAAGACGGGCAAAGCCCCCAAGATCGCGCGCGAGTACCCCCTGGAGCGCTACCGCAACATCGGGATCATCGCGCACATCGACGCGGGCAAGACGACGGTCACCGAGCGCGTGCTCTTCTACACCAAGAAGATCTACAAGATCGGCGAGGTCCACGACGGCGCCGCGACGATGGACTGGATGCCGCAGGAGCAGGAGCGCGGCATCACCATCACCGCCGCCGCCACGACGTGCTTCTGGAAAGACCACCGCGTGAACATCATTGACACGCCCGGGCACGTGGACTTCACCGTCGAGGTGGAGCGGTCGCTGCGCGTGCTGGACGGGGCGGTCGTCGTGTTCGACGGCGTCGCCGGCGTCGAGCCGCAATCGGAGACCGTGTGGCGCCAGGCCGACAAGTACAAGGTCCCGCGCATCTGCTTCGTCAACAAGCAAGACCGCCTTGGCGCGGACTTCAAGCGCTGCGTCGACATGATCGTCGACCGACTCGGCGCGAACCCTGCGGTCATCCAGCTCCCGATCGGGAGCGAGGACAAGTTCCGCGGTGTCATCGACCTCATCGAGATGAAGGCGATGCTCTGGCCGCAGGACACACCGGCCGACCCGATCATCGAAGAGATCCCGGCGGACATGCTCGAGGAAGCGAAGGCCGCGCACGAGGCGATGGTCGAGAAGGTCGTTGAGACCGACGACAAGCTGCTGCACCGCTACCTCGAAGAGCACCGCATCACGCCCGAGGAGCTCCGCACCGCGCTGCGCGCGGCCACGATCGCGAACAAGGTCGTGCCGGTGCTGTGCGGCGCCGCGCTCCGCAACAAGGGCGTCCAGCCAATGCTCGACGCGATCGTCGACTACCTGCCCTCCCCAATGGACGTCCCGCCGGTCGAAGGTGTCGACCCCAAGAGCGGCGAGCCCCTGGTGCGCGAGGCGCGCGACGACGAGGCCTTCAGCGCGCTCGCGTTCAAGATCATGAGCGACCCGTTCGTCGGCAAGCTCGCGTTCTTTCGCGTCTACTCGGGCTTCCTCAAGGCCGGCGACACCATCTACAACCCGACCAAGGACCGCCGCGAGCGCATCGGGCGCGTCATCCTGATGCACGCGAACGACCGTGAAGACGTGGAGTTCGTGGCCACCGGCGACATCGCCGCCGCCGTCGGACTGAAGCAGACCTTCACCGGTGACACGCTCTGCGATCCGGACAAGCCGATCGTGCTGGAGACCATCAAGTTCCCCGAGCCGGTCATCCAGATCGCCGTCGAGCCGAAGACGAAGGCCGACGAAGAGAAGATGT
>JBDUCG010000113.1:0-6102 GCA_040003565.1 Chloroflexota bacterium
GCCGTCCGCGGCCTCGGGCACTCCAGCGGACGCGCGGCGGCGGACACGATCGTCCGCCTGACAACCGACGCGGACCCTCGCGTGCGCGCTGCTGCCGTCCGTGCCCTTGGTGCGGCTGGCGCCTCCGCGCTTCCCTGCCTCTCCTTGGCGATCCGCGACGGGCACCGCGCGGTGCGTCTCGCCGCAGCCGACGCGATCGTGACACTGGGAACGCCGGCACTCGAGGTGGCGATCGGTGCGCTGGAGGATGGGACGGCCGTTGATGACGCGCTCGATGCACTGCGTCGGATGCCCGCGTCAAGCGGTGCCGGCCGTATTCGAGAGATCGCGCGACGACGCGCGGCCGATGCGGTGCGCTACCACGAGCTCGCACGCGGATCGCGCGGCGAAGACGAAGGTACGGCCCTCGCTCGTGATGCGCTCGTCCGAACGGCGCGCAAGCACGCGGCGGTCGCGCTTGGCGCGCTCGCGGCACTCGCACACGACGACGCGTATGAGGCCGCGCTGACCGGCCTGCGGAGCCGCGATCATATCCAGCGCGCGAACGCGCTCGAGGCGCTCGAGGCCGTCGGCGAACGCGAGCTCGTGCGACCACTGCTCGCCGTGTTCGAGGACCTCGCTGCTTCGGACAAGCCGACCGACCTTGCCGCACTGCGTGATGACCCCGACGACTGGATCCGCGAGGTGTCCGAGTTCGCGGCCGCTCGAACCACATCCGTTGGAGGTGCCACGATGGAGACTCTTGCGACGCTCCCGACCATGGAGCGCATCCTGTTCCTGCGCCACGTCCCCCTCTTCGCCGAGCTGCCCGCGAGCGACCTCAAACAGATCGCCGCGGTGTCGGGCGAGCAGCTCTACGAGGACGGCACCTTCATTGCGCGCGAGGGCGACGCCGGGAACGAGCTGCTCGTGATCGTCGATGGCGAGATCGCCGTCGTCACGGGCGAGAGGGAGCTCGTGCGGCGCAAGCGCGGCGACTACGTGGGCGAGATGGCGATCCTGGACGGCGAGCCGCGCAGCGCGTCGCTCGTCGCACGGGGCGCGGTGCGCGTGCTCCGCATCGGACGACGCGAGTTCGAGACGATCCTCCGCGAGCGGCCGGAAACGAGTCACGCGCTGCTGCTCGTGCTCACGCGGCGCCTCCGCGAGGTGTCCCGCGCGACCGGGGCAGCGCGTTAGTGCGCGGTGAGCGCTACGAGCGGATATATGAGGTCGTGCGTCGCATCCCGCGTGGTCGCGTCGCGACGTACGGGATGATCGCGATGGTCGCGGGCTACCCGCGTGCCGCGCGGTTTGCGGGCCTCGCGATGCACCACTGCGATGACCCGAGCGTGCCGTGCCACCGCGTCGTCAACGCGAGCGGCGGCCTCGCCCCCCACTTCGTTTCGCAGCGGCCGCGCCTGCTCGACGAGGGCGTGACGTTCGCGGGGCGGAACGTCGCGCTCGCGCGCCACCTTTGGTCGCCGCGCCTGCCGAGCGAGCGCGCCGCCTGGGCTTCGTCTCGGCGACGTCCTGGTCGAGCAGGATGACGCGGTAAGACTCGCCGAACTTGTAGCCGGCGGACTTCCCGGTGCGCTGGTTCCAACCGCGGATGAAGCCTTCGGCCTCGGGGCCGAGCTGCGAGCGGTGCACCAGGAGCGCTTTGATCTTCGTGTCCATCACGGCGCTGATGTCGACGACCGTGCCACCTTCGCCGAACGTCTCGAGGAAGAGCGCCTTCGGCTTGTGCGGCTCGAGCTTCTCGTCGCGCCAGAGCTCGGGGAACATCTGGCGCGTCGACGCGTCGGGGTTGATCGTGCGGAGCGCGACCTCGCCCGCGGCGATGTGGTCGGGGTGATTGATGTAGCCCTCGTCGGCGACGCGGAAGCGCGGGTCCATCGCGATGATCACGTCGGGCTTGTGAATGCGGACCTGGCGCGCGACATCCTTACGGACCTCGAGCGTCGGATACAGGTAGCCGTCCTCGTAGCCGAGGAACACAACGTTCTTCACGCCGAGGAGCTTCGCGGCCTCGCGCTGCTCGGCGTAGCGGATGTCGCGCAGCTTCTCGCGCGTCATGTCGGGATCCTGTGAGCCCGATGCGCCGTTCGTCACCATGCAGTACGTGACCTCGACACCGGCCTTCGCCCACTTCGCGACCGTGCCGGCGACGCCGAACTCCGCGTCGTCCGGATGCGCGTAGATCACCATCGCGCGTTCGATCTCGAGGTCCTTGCTGAAGCGCATGTGTGAAGCATGACAAGCGCGCGGGGGTGCGTATTCCGCTTGCGGGATGGCTGTATGTGTACTAGAACATACGTTCTAGAGGCCGACCTGAGGTGTTCGCCGCGGTCCCTCGGAGACGACCGTGCTCACCTGCTACATGTGCGGCCAGACCAAGGCCGAGGCGGACTTCGCCTTCGACAACATGGCGAAGGGAACCCGACAGCGGCACTGCCGGAAATGCCAGGCCGCTTATCGACGGGCTCACTACCTTGCCAATCGCGAGGAGTACATCCGGCGCGAAGCAGCCCGCATCAAGAAGTACCGACTCGAGAACCGAGCGCTGATGCTCGCCTACCTTCTTGACCATCCCTGCGTTGACTGCGGCCGGACGAATCCGGTGATGCTCGACTTCGACCATCGCGATCCAGCCCTCAAACGGGGAAACGTCAGCGAACTCGCTGCCCGACAGCCGTGGCGTCTCGTCCTTAGAGAGATCGCGAAGTGCGACGTTCGCTGCGCCAATTGCCACCTGAAACGGACAGCGCAACAGTTCCGCTGGCGCAAGGTCAACAACGTACCCCTAACCAGCGGTAAATGGGTCCATCGCCGGTTGGTGCTAACAGAGCCTGGCGGTCATGCGTCGCTCGACCACGCCGGCGAAACAAAGACGTGTACGGGCTGTGGCCAAGCAAGACCGATTGCCGAGTTCCCGTTCAAAGATAGGAAGCGCAGTACTCGAAAGACGCATTGTCGTTCGTGTCGGTCGGCCTACGGCAGGACGCACTACGACAAGAACCGCGAGGCCTATATCGCGCGCGCGAAGAGTCGGCCCAAGCGCCACGACCGCAGCACTTATTGGAGTTGGTTGATGACGTATCTCGAGTCACATCCGTGCATCGACTGCGGAGAGACGGATCCGATCGTGTTGCAATTCGATCATCGCGACGACACGCTGAAGGTCGACACGATCGGAACGATGATCAATCGCGCGAGTTGGGCCACGCTGCTCGCAGAAATCGCGAAATGTGACGTGCGGTGCGCGAATTGCCACCGGCGCCGGACAGCCGAACAGTTCGGGTGGGCAAAGCTCCAGGAGCGGTCGGCGTAGAATCGCAGTCACGCGGGAGTAGCTCAGCCTGGTAGAGCGACGCCTTCCCAAGGCGTTGGTCGCGCGTTCAAATCGCGTCTCCCGCTCCGGGAATCTCGCACACGCTCCTCGGGTAGGCTCCGCACCGTGATCCCCCGCCAAAGCGCGCTGAGATGACATCGATCGCGATGTCCTTCGATGCGACCACCAAGCGCTATCGCAACGGGACGCTCGCGCTGCGCGACGTCTCGTGGTCGATCCCCGTCGGCGCCCGCGCATGTCTCCTCGGGCCGAACGGCTCGGGCAAGACAACGTCGATCCGTTTGCTCGAAGGCGCGCTTAAGCCGACATCGGGAATGGTCAGGCTCCTCGATCGTGAAGTGAATGGCTCCGGCTACGCCGAGGCACGCATGCAGACCGGTGTGGTCCCGCAGATGTCCGGCATGTACACGGACCTCACGGTCGCCGAGTACTTCGAGCTTGTCCGGCGCCTGTACGGGCGTGGCGACGTCGCGGGCGCGCTTGAGATATTCGGACTCGCCGAACAACGCGACAAGCGGCTTGCGCAGCTCTCGGGTGGATTCCAGCGGCGTGTCGTTCTGGCGGCCGCGCTCCTTTCCGAGCCGGAGCTGCTGCTGCTCGACGAGCCGACCGTCGGCCTCGATCCCGTCGCCGCCCACGAGGTGCACGCGTACCTCGCGACGGCGATGCGCGACCGAACGACGCTCCTCTGCACCCACAATCTCGCCGAGGCCGAGGCGCTCTGCGACGACGTCATCATCCTGCGGAACGGCGAGGTGCTGCTGCATGAGCCGCTCGCCGCGCTGCGTCAGCGCCAGCGCCCGCGCACGCGGCTGGTCGCGCGACAGCCGGTCACGACGCTGTCGGCAGCGCTGAACGCGCGCGGGGTCACGCACACGGTCGAGGATGGCGCCGCGATAGTCGCGATCGACGCACGAGCAGAAGCACCGAGTCTGCTGCGTGCGCTGCTATCGGAGGGGATCGACGTGTACGAGTGCGTGCAGCTGACCGCGACGCTCGAAGACATGTTCCTCGAGGCCGTGCAGCGATGAGGCCTCAGGCGATCGGCGCACTCCTGTGGAAGGAGACCAGGCAGCTCGGTCGAAATCGCATGGCCCTGCTAACGGCCGCGCTCCTCCCGTTCGTCATCCTCTTCTTCGCGCCCATCCAGCTGCTCATCCAGTTCAAGATCGCGGGCGCGAAGGCATTCGACCCATCAGCGGTCCCCATTCCCGGTCTCTCGGACATCGGCGATCCCCTGCAGCTGCTCGTTCGCTTCATCTACCCGCTCTTGTTCGTTATAGGCGGCCTCCTGCTGCCATCGCTGACGACGACGTACGCCATCGTCGCGGAGCGTGAGCGCCGCTCGCTCGAGCTGCTTGTTTCACTGCCCGTGAGCGTCGGGGAGATCCTGACCGCGAAGCTGATATCAGTGCTCATCGTCACCGCGCTCGTCGGCCTTCCCTATCTCGCGATCGTGATCACCCTGCTGCTCGTGCTCGGCATCGCTGACGCGACGGTCATCCCGACGCTTCTGGTGCCGTTCGCCGCGGCGGTCACGTGCTCGACGGCGATCAGCCTCCTCCTGGCACTGCTGGCCCGCGACTTCCGCACCGCCAACAACCTGAGCGGCGCGTTCATCGTGCCGATCATCCTGCTCACCAGCGGCACGCTCGCGCTCGTTCCCGGTCCGGCACGTGCGTACGGCGCGAGCGTGATGCTGCTGCTCGTTGCGGCGATCGCCCTGCTCGCGGCGCTTCGCTGGGTCAGCTTCGAACGCTACCTCGAATGACGACCAACCCGGCCTCGAACGCAAGGGCGTGAGGGCTACGCCGTCTTCTGCGCAGCCTTCGGTGCGAACATCGCGCGGCTGATGAGGACGAGCGCGACGCCGACGACCATCAGGATCCACCAGAGACCGACGAGGCTGTCGGGATACGTCAGGCCGAGGACGCCGTCGAGCGAGTATTTCCCGTTGCCGATGAGCGCGACGGCGAAGGCTCCCGCGGCCAGTGGCACCGGGAACTCCCAACCGCCGTTGCCGGACCAAAAGCCCTTCGGCACGTGCGCGACGATCGTCACGACGACGAGATCCGCGGCGACAGCGGCCGCCGGGAATGGACCGCCGAGGCCGAGCGCAACGAGGACGCCACCGAGCGCCTCGGCGAAGATCGCGACCCAGGCCCAGAAGATCCCCGGCCTGAATCCGAGGTAGTTCTGGAAGAAGCCCGCCGTCGCCGCGGGCGATCCGCCCTTGCCGACCCAGCCGAGCTTCATGAAACCATGCATCGAGATCACGATGCCGACCGCGACCCGCAGCACCAACAGCGCGAGATCGGTGTTGTTCACGAGACGCCTCCCTTAGTCGAAGAGCGCTACAGCCGCAGCGGCTTGATGTCGGCGAAGACCGCCGACGGATCGTCCTTCCAGCGCGCGGGCTGCACGTCGATGTACAGCTCGATCTCGTTGCCGTCCGGGTCTTCGATGTACAGGCTGTGCGTCACACCGTGGTCGGACGCGCCCACGATCTTCGCGCCGGCGGCCTGGAGCGCATCGCGCGCCTCGCGCAGCTCGTCATCGGTCTCGCCGACCTTCAGCCCGAAGTGATAGAGACCGAGGCGCCGGCCCTTCGGCATAGGCGCCGCGCTCGGCCCGACCTCGATGAGGAGCAGCTCGTGATGCGTGCGGCCCGACGTGAACGCGGCCGCGGGGAACTGCATCCCACCCTCCGGCGTGATCTCGTTCCACCCGAGGAGCTCGCCGTAGAAGCGGCGGGACCGGGCCAGATC
>JBDUCG010000114.1:0-6091 GCA_040003565.1 Chloroflexota bacterium
TGCCCGCGCCGATGTCGATCGCGAGGATGCGATCGTCGGACATGAGGCGATGCTAGCGAGCACATGGAACAACTACTCGCGCATGTACTCACGACGGACTAGACTTTTCTGCAGGCAGACCCTCGGGGAGGTCGCATAGAGGCCGAGTGCGCAAGTTTGCTAAACTTGTTCGGATGCAGTGATGCGCCGACGAGGGTTCGAATCCCTCCCTCCCCGCTGCGGCAACGCCTGACCGATGTTTGACGCGATGGAAGTACGCCCCGAAGACATCGCGTGGGCCGCGGGCATCTTCGATGGTGAGGGCTCGACGTCCACATACGTGCCGAAGGGGGCGAAGAGTCCCAGACAGCAAATGGCCGTTAGCCAAGCCGGGCCTCGAGGGGAAGTGCCCATCGTTCTAACCCGCTTCAAGCAGATCGTGGGCGTGGGGAATGTGACCGGGCCTTACAGGGCTGGCCTCTATTACTGGAAGACGACACGGAAGGATGCGATCGACGCAGTCGGCGCCCTGTTGTGGCCTCACCTCAGTGGCGAGAAGCGCCGCCAATTCGCCGCTGCTGCGTTTGGGATGAAACGCTCTGTGCCCGGACCGCTGAGTGACGCACGGACTGAGATAGCTAGTCGGATGTTTGAAGCGCCGTGGGCGGCGGGTTTGTTTGACGGCGAAGGAACGTTCGGTGCTTATTCGCGCGCGCGAACGCGGCCATCCTGGCGGGCTGTCGCAATGGAGATACCCCAGTCCTCGGCTGGAAGCGTTCCGGAAACGCTTCTTCGCTTCCGCGATGCAGTCGGAGTCGGGAGCGTGACCGGCCCGCGCATCGTCGCGAGTCCGTGGTCACGCTTGCCGCAATACCGTTGGCGGGCAAGCGGCAGACACGTGTGCAGCGCTGCCATCAAGGCCATTTGGCCTTGGCTCGGTCCGGTCAAACGGGCCGAGATTCGTGCCGCGATGGAACATCTCGACCCCGGCATCGACAATTGGATGACCGATCTGACGGAGTAACCCGGAACCCAACACCGACTTAGCCGGTAACGTCATCGCATGCACCGAATCGATCCGTGGTTCGTCATCGGTCTCGTCGCCTTCTTCCTTCTGCTGTTCGTCGCGCTCTTCGGCGAACGCATCGCGCCCTACGAGGCGATTTATTTCGTCGTGAGCCGCGGCGATCTCCAGCGGCCGTTCGCACCCGGTGAGGTGTACCCGCTCGGCTCCGACGTACTCGGCCGCGACCTGCTGAGCCTCGTCCTCGCCGGGGCGCGCGCGACGCTGCTCATCGCGATCGTCGCGGGCCTCGCGCGGGTGTTCACTGGGCTGGCGATCGCCGTCATAGCGAGCTGGTGGCGTCCGCTGCGGACCGTCTGCGACGCCGCGGCGGAGCTGATCTCGGCGGTGCCAGCTACGCTCGTCGCGGTCGTCATCGTGCTCGTACTCGTCCGGGGCGACGCGCAGATCCCGATCTTCATCGCGGCGCTCCTGGTCACCGGGTGGGCAGGACCGTACCGCGTCGCGCGTGCGGAGCTTGTCCGCCTCCGCGCGAGCGCGTTCAGCGAGAGCGCGCTCGCACTTGGCGTGCGCCGCCTATCGCTCTTCGCGCGTCACCACTTTCCGCACCTCGTGCCGATCCTCGCGGTCTCGACCGCGCAGCAGGCCGTTGCCTCGCTTGTCGCGGTCGCTGAGCTTGGCGTCCTTGGCATCTTCGTCGGCGCGACGAAGTTCGTGAACATTAGAGAATCGGTCGGCGCGTTCAGCTTCCTGCGCACCACGGACGTCGGCGCGCTGTGGATCTCCGAGATCCCTGAGTGGGGCGGTCTCCTCGCGAACGGACGCGGCGTCCAGAACCTTTGGACCACGCGGTGGGTGATCCTCGTCCCCGGCGTCGCTTTCGCGCTGGCCGCGGTAGGGATCTCGCTTGTCGGACTCGGAATCGCGCGGCAATACCAGCGCCGCAACGTCTCATATGACCTCGGCTCAGGTGGCGCCGCTGCACTCGCGATCGCGTGTGTCGCTCTCATCCTCATTTCCGCTCTGGTTCCCGAGCGTTACGCCGCAGCGCGGGAGTGGGCCGATGCCGCACGAGCGCGAGTTACGGTCGGGGCGCCACTGGAGCAGGCATTCGCGGAAAGCGGGCTCTTGCCGCTCGGCTCGACATACGCGTTCGCGCGTCAGGTCAGCGAGATCAAGCAGACCAGACCGGCGACGGTCAGCGTCCCTGGGGCGGGTGACGTCACTGAAGACGCCGACGGCCCGCGGGCGATCCTGCCCGTGCTCTACTTCGCGTCGGGCGGGGCCGTTGTGGACGCGCCGATCGTCTACGCAAGCTGGGGCCTCTCGCCATCAGATCACCCCGAGGTCGCGACATCGGTCGGAACCCAAGGCAGCATCCCGACCCTCGGGACCGTCGTGAGCACCTGGGCCGATGACTACCGCGCTGTCGACGTGCGCGGCAAGATCGCTGTGGTCCTGCGGATGCCGAACGTCCAGCGCACCGGGACACGGAGCATCGCCTTCGGCCAGGACTTTGAGACGACCGTGGCCAACGCGCTCAAGCGCGGTGCCGCGGCTGTGCTGTACATCGATCCGACGCTTCCAACGCTACCCGTGGCATACAGCGCCACGCAGATCAACCCATACCAGCGGCTGATGACGACGGTCCCGATCCAGCGCGCGGATGGACCGCCGGTCATTGTGCTCAGCCTTCCGGCCGCCGAGCGGCTCCTCGCACCCCTCGGCGTGTCGCCCACGACGATCTGGAACAACATCACGACGAGCACGACCGTGAATACCGCGACGCGTGGTCAGAAGATATTGCAGAGCGATGACGCGCTGCAAAAGCGGTCGCTGGCGCGCGATCTGGGGCGGACCGCACACGTTGCGCTCCCGACGGCGCGCGTGACAGCGACGCCGACGAGCCTCGTCGGAGTCAGTCCGGGCGGCGCCCCGCGCGTTCTGGTGTGGGCGGTGATGCCCGCGACGCGCGGAAGCTCCCGGCCTGCGATGGATGCGATCTCGGGTTTCGTCCGATCGCTGGCGGGCCGCACCGGAGAGGCGATTGCGGTCGTGGCGTTCGATCGCAGCGTCGACACGCTCGGCAACGCGCGGGCTATCGCCGATCTGCTCGGTCAAACGCGGTGGGACACCATCATCGTGCTCGACGACCTCGACGGCGAACGCCTGCGCTTCGACACGATCTACGGCGATCTCGTGCCTATGTTCGACGAGTACGCGAGCCGCACCGGCGCCAGTGCCGTGGTCACCCGGGGCATCGCCAATCCCGAACAGTGGTCCTGGCCGGGCATGGAAGCGTTCCCAAAATCACGCGCGACGATCGTGCGCGCGACGGGGGAGGGCGGCGACGTGCGCGCGGACGTCGCGGCACTTCTGGGCTACATCGCGGGCCGTGACGCGCTAGGCGCACCGGAGCTCCGTCGATGAGCATCGCCGTCCGCGCTGCGCGCGTGCCGATCGTGGCCCTGGTCCTTTGGCTCGGCCTGACGGCCTTGGCGCCGCTCGCGATGTCCCGATATCCGGCGTATTCCGTCACGGCGGGCCCAAGTGCGTTATGCGCGCCCGTACTGCCTCCCGGTGTCGGGCAGCCCCCACCATCGCGCACGTGCGGTGTGCCGCTCTCCGACCTCTACAACAAACCGCTGCCCGACCTGATCGTCGAGACCGGACTGCGCAGCGCGGTCCTCCTCGTCGGGGCAGCGCTCATCGCGCTGACACTCGGCGTATTCATCGGTGCCGTCGCGGGCGCACTGCGCCGGCGTGCGGTCGCGAGCGGTGCGGTACTCGCGGCCACCGCCTTGACCGCGGCCATCCCGTCCTTCTTTGTCGCGTACTTCCTGCAGATCGCAGTCATCGTCTTCGGCGCGAACCCGACCACCGGTACGCGCTTCCTACCCGTGTTCGGCTTTGGCTACGACGAGCACATCGTGTTGCCGCTCCTCGCCGTGTCAATCCCGGCTGTGGCTGTGACCGCTCAACTCACGGCCGCACGCGTCAGCGATGTCCTCGACGCCGAATTCGTGACAACGGCGAACGCGAAGGGCCTGATGCCGAGCTGGATCATGCGCGTTCACGTGCTTCCGCACGCGCTGCCTGTCGCGCTGGAAGGCCTTGGCTCAGGTCTGCGGATCTCGGTCGCGAGCCTCCCGATCGTCGAGTACATCTTCCAGTGGAACGGGATCGGCTACGTCGCGCTGCAATCGATCGCGAGCCGTGATCCTGCGGCGCTCACAGCGAGCGCGCTCGTTCTGGTCACGCTGTTCGCTTTGCTGAGCTTCATCGCGGACATTGGCCGCCCGCGCTTCGCCTACCGCTAGCTCTCTACGGCAAGAGCGTTCTGACCACCAGGCCCGCCGGCACCTTGGGATAGAAGTACGTCGTCTTCTGCGGCATCCGCTCGCCCGCGTCGGCCACGCGCTGCAGCGCCGCGGGATCGACCGCGCGCAGGAGGATCGCCGTTCCCGCCGCGATCGCCTTCCCCGTGTCGTGCTCGTACGTGACTTCCGCACCGGCGTCGCGCGCGGGCTTCACCAGGAGCTCCTCGGCGATCGCCACCGGAAGCGTCCGCCAGGCCGCTGGCAGCGCGGAGAGATCTGTAGCTGGGCGCAACGTGAGCGCGCGGAAGACACCCCCCCGCGCGACGACGATTCCGGGCTGGATATCGCCGAGCGCGCCGCGGTCGATCTCGGCGGTGTCGAACGAACGCGCGATAGCGGATTCGAGCGCGGCGTCGGCGCCGCGCATGACGCGATGCGTCCCGAGGATCTTCAGACCGGGATCGTCGAGCGCGCAGAGGAATGCGAGCACGTATCGCTCCGGCGCATTCGGAGCGACGTCGCCCCGCTCGGCGAGGAAGTTGAGAGCCGTCTCGTAACGGTGATGTCCGTCGGCGATGTAGATACGCTGGTCGCGGAGCGCCGAAGCGATGCGCGTGACCGCCTGCGTCTCGTCGAGCCGCTCGAGCCGGTGCCGCTCCGAGCCCATCGTCGCGTCGCCCGCCGGCTCTCGCGCGGCCTCGCCGAGCGACCGCATGAGCCCGCTCTCGTCGGCGAACATGCCGAAGACCGGGCTGGTGTTCGCGCGCGTCGCGCGCAGGAGCTCGAGCCGGTCGGCCTTGGCCTTTGGGAAGGTGAGCTCGTGCGGGAGCACCACGCCTTCGCTCTGCGGATACAGACGGAGCGCTCCGAAGATCCCGCGACGCACCAGGCGCCGTCCGGCGACCTCGAACTCGTGCTCGTGCAGATAGAAGGAGTCGCGCTGCTCCCGGCGCAGGACGCGCCGGCGTATCCAATCGCCTAGGTCCTTCGCGGCGCGCGCGTACTTCTCGTCGGGACCGTCTTTGGGAAATTCAACGCGTACGAAGTTGTGCGGACTCCGCGCGTACAAGCGCTCGCGCGCCGCGTCGTCGATCACGTCGTAGGGCGGACAGATCACGTCCGAGAGCGCACCCGCCGTGGCTGCGTCATAGCGAAGACCGCGGAAGGGGATGAACTCGGCCACGTCCCGATTCTGGGGCCGCGGTCACAATGACGCAGTGGCGGGGGACGCGCGCGCGCTCGTGATCGGCTCCGGCTATGCGGGCGTGAAGCACGCCGAAGCGCTCGACGAGCTCGGTATCCCGTTCACCGGTCCGCTCAGCGCGCGGCGCGTGATGGAGGATCCGCGCGCGCTCGAAGACCCGGCGGTGAACGTGGTGCATGTCTGCGCCGCGAACGATCTTCACGTCGCCCTCGCCGGTCGCGCGCTGCGCGCGGGGAAGGACGTCGTGTGCGAGAAGCCACTCGCGGTGGACGTGCGCGGCGCCGAGGAGCTCGCCGCGCTCGCGAGGAAGACCGGACGGCTTGCCGTCCTCGCATACAACTACCGCTTCCATCCGCTCGTCGTGGAACTCGCGGCACGCGTCGCGTTCCTCGGCCCGCTCCATGCCGCGCGCGGGTCGTTCTTGCAGGACTGGCTGCTGCTCGTCACCGACGCGAACTGGCGCGTCGAGGAAGCGCGCGGCGGCGCCTCGCGCGCGGTCGCAGACATCGGCGCGCACTGGCTCGACCTCGCGGAGCTCGTGAGCGGCCAGCGGATCGTCGCGGT
>JBDUCG010000115.1:0-6078 GCA_040003565.1 Chloroflexota bacterium
CGCGTCCTGATCGACGGCCCGGACCGCGCTCCGGCCCGCTCGATGATGCGCGCTGTCGGCTACGGCGACGACGACTTCAAACGCCCGCTCGTCGGCGTCGCGCATTCGTGGATCGAGATCATGCCCTGCAACATCAACCAGCGGGAGCTCGCGGGGTGGGTGAAAGAGGGCATCCGCGAGGCCGGCGGCACGCCGGTCGAGATGAACACCATCGCCGTCAGCGACGGCATCGCGATGGGCACCGAGGGTATGAAGGCCTCGCTCATCTCGCGCGAGATCGTCGCGGACTCCATCGAGCTCGTCACGCGAGGGCATCTCCTCGACGCGCTCGTGTGCGTGAGCGGCTGCGACAAGACCATCCCCGGAACGGTGATGGCGCTCGCGCGCCTCGACATCCCCGGGCTCATGGTCTACGGCGGCTCGATCATGCCCGGCCGCTTCCAGGGCCGCGACGTCACGATCGGCGATGTGTTCGAGGCGGTGGGCAAACACGCCGTCGGGAAGATGACCGATGCCGAGCTCCGTGAGCTCGAGGGCGCGGCATGTCCCGGTGCGGGCGCGTGCGGCGGCCAGTTCACCGCGAATACGATGGCGACCGCGTTCGAAGCGCTCGGGATCTCGCCCGCCGGTTCGTCACGCGTTCCCGCGACCGATCCGCGCCGCCGCGAGGTCATGCGCGAGGCCGGGCGGCGCGCCGTCGCGATGCTCAAGGAAGACTTCCGCCCGTCCCGGGTGCTGAAGCGCGAGAACTTCGAGAACGCGATCGCCGCGGTGATGTCGACGGGCGGCTCGACGAACGCTGTGCTGCATCTGCTCGCATGCGCGCGTGAAGCCGGCACCGAGCTGGCGCTCGAGGACTTCGACCGCATCTCGGCGAAGACGCCCTTGCTCGCGGATATGAAGCCGTGGGGCCGCTTCACGGCTGTGGATATGGACAAGGCCGGAGGGATCATGGTGGTGATGCAGCGCCTGCTCGACGCGGGCCTGCTCAAGAAGGACGCGATGACGGTCACCGGCCGCACCATCGGAGAAGAGGCGCGCGCCGCGAAGGAAACGCCTGCTCAAGAGGTGGTGCGCCCGCTCGACAACCCGATCGCGAAGAGCGGCGGCATGGTGATCCTCAAGGGCTCGCTCGCGCCGGAGGGCGGCGTGATGAAGGTCGCGGGCCATCTCATGGAGCCGCGCCGCTTCACCGCCCGCGTGTTCGATCGCGAGGAGGACGCGTTCGCCGCGGTCGTGGGCGGGAAGATCAAGGAAGGCGACTGCGTCGTGATCCGCTACGAGGGGCCCAAGGGCGGTCCCGGCATGCGCGAGATGCTCGGCGTGACCGGCGCGATCGTCGGCGCTGGCCTCAACGAGAAGGTCGCGCTCATCACCGACGGACGCTTTTCGGGCGCGACGCACGGCCACGTCGTCGGGCACATTTCGCCTGAGGCCGCGGTCGGCGGCCCCATCGCGGCGATCCACGACGGGGATACGATCCTCATCGATCCGGCGAAGCGGCTCCTGGATCTACAGGTGTCGCCCGACGAGTTGAAGCGTCGTCTTGCGTCCGTGAAGACACCTTCGCCGCGCTACAAGACTGGTGCGATGGCGAAGTACGCGAAGCTCGTGTCGTCGGCGAGTAGCGGAGCGGTGACAGCCGAGTAGCTCGCGACTGACTTCATGTCATCGGACCCATAGGGTGCGCGCATGAGCCGACGACAACGACGGTCCAAAGAGATGGCGCCAGAGGAGAGGCTCGCAGGGCTCGCCGCAGTGACGGCATTCATGGTGATCGGCTGGTTCCTCTGGCTGCCGAAAGACACCAGCGCCCTCTTCCCGATCTCGATCCTTGCGTTACTCGGCGTCTTCTGGTGGGTCGCCATCAAAGACTTCCAAGCCGTTCGAAAGGCATACGCGACGCGTCGGGAATTGTCGTCGTTAAGCCCCGAGCAGTTCGAGCAGTGGTGCGCGAACCGACTACGAGAGCTCGGCTACACGGTCCGTCACGTTGGGGGTCAGGGAGACCACGGGATCGACCTATTCGCCGAAAAGGATGGCGAGCGGGTTGTCGTCCAATGCAAACGCTTCACAGGAACCCGATCCGTGGGCGAGCCGCAGATCCGCGACCTTTTCGGCGCGATGCATGCGGCAAGAGCGAATGGCGCGATCGTGGTCACGGCTGGCTATTTCACCGCAGAAGCGCGCGCCTGGGCGCATGGAAAACCGATTGAGCTCTGGGACGTTGATCGAATACTCAGATCTCCATCACACTCGGCGACTACGCCAGCGGTCACACCGCCGACTGCGCCAGCGGTCACACCGCCGACTGCGCCAGCGGTCACACCACCGGCGCTTCCGAGTGCACAGGTCAACGCCACCGTTCCGTGCGCACAATGCGGCAGCGAGATGTTGGTCCGACGGAACAGAAGTAGCGGACAGCCCTTCTATGGATGCTCGCGATATCCGGGCTGCCGCTACACGCGTCCGATGGAAGCGACGGCGAGCGGAGCGAGCTAGAAACAAAAGCGCCCCCGCCGCGAAATGCGACGGGGGCGCTCGCGAAATACGCGGGAACTATTTCGGCTTCGCTGCCACTGCGACTTTCGGTTTGTCTTCGAAGTCCGCCTGAGCCACGAGCTCGCGCCAACCTGGCACGGGCTCGATCTTCGTGATGCGGTACGACTTGTGATTCACCTCGATGAGCTTGCCGACGATCGCGCCATAGGCGACAGCCGACTGCCCATTAAAGGGTCCACCGTGGAGCTTGACCGTGACGCTAGCGGTGGATGATTTCAACGGGGAGGCCGGCGATCTCCGCCGGCCCCACCTTTACGTGCCTTTTGTGCTTTGAGCGCGGCGATCCGATTCTTCTCGGCCTTGTCGCGCTTCGGTCCTTTTTGCTTCGGCACTAGCTAGTAGCGGCTACGAGACTGCGACGGACGACGCTGCTCGAAGCAGTCAGAGCAGTAGACGGGCTTGTCGCCACGCGGCTGGAACGGCACGCGGGCTTCCTTGCCACAGTTGCTGCACGTCGCGGTGAACATCTCGCGGGCGCCGCCGCCGCCGTATCCGCCACCACCGCCGCCACCACCACCGCCGCCACCGGCGCGGCGCGCCGCGCGGTCAGCGGGGCAACGGGACGGGGGGTTCTGCAGGCCACGGCTTGCGTAGAACTCTTGCTCTCCGGCGGTCCAGATGAACTCTTGGCCACAGTCGCGACAGGTCAGGGTCTTGTCTGCGAAAGACACTCAGGTCTCCTCTCGTATTTGCCTCTGCGCTTCGAGGATCGGGGCGAGTCTCTACGTGAGGATGACCTGCACGCGACCTACTACGTTCCGGGCCCTTGTCCGCCAGCGGCGCTTCGCCTTGCGAAGCCCTCTAAGTGTATGTCCCGCGGCCTTGTGCAGCCTGACCAACTTGGCGAGCAAGCGTTGACGGGGGTCCAGGGCGGTCCCTAGCGTCCCTTCTGATGGCTTTCGCGCTCCTTCCGATCATCCTTCCGGCCCCGATCCCGGGGCCCGCTTCGCGTTCGGGAGGCTGAGCCGCACCTCGCAACCGCACCCAGGCACCAAAGGGCCTCCCAGAACGGGAGGCCTTTCTGTTCCTGAGATATGAAATAGGAGTGACATGGCAACGAGAGCGGCGATCGGGGACCGGGAGCGTCTGAACGAGGTCTTCGGCTCGTTCATCGACGAGACGATCGGCATCGTCGCGCGGCAGACGCGCGATACGGTCTCGTTCGCCGTCGGCTCTCCTGCGCGCGAGGCGCTGGACCTTGTCGGAGCGGACGATCTCGCCGCGACGGTGATCCGCCGCGAGGGCGCGAGCGCGCTCGGCTACACGATCACCGAGGGCGAGCCCGAGCTCCGCGCCGCGATCGCCGCGGACGCACGCGCGCGCGGGATCCCCGCGGATCCCGAGGAGGTGCTGGTCAGCGCCGGCGCGCTCCAGGCGATCGATCTCGCGTGTCGCGTCTTCCTGCGACCCGGCGACGTGGTCGTCGCGGAGTCGCCGGCGTTCGCCAACGCTTTGTCGGCGTTCCGCAATCACGGCGCGCGCGTCGTCGAGGTGAGCGTCGACGACGAAGGCCTCGATGTCGCGGAGGCGGCGCGCGTTCTCCGCCGCGACGGGCTCGCGCCGCGGATGTTCTTCATCGTGCCCAACTTCCAGAACCCGACCGGCGAGACGATGTCGGGTCGCCGGCGCGACGCGCTCCTCGCGCTCGCCGCGACATACGGCGCGGTCGTGGTCGAGGACGATCCGTACGGGCTCCTTCGTTATCGCGGGACCGACATCGCGCCGCTCGCCGCGCGCGACTCGGCCGCCGAGGTCGTCTCGATCGGCAGCTTCTCCAAGACGTTCCTCCCGGGGCTGCGCGTCGGCTGGGTCATCGCGGACCGCGATGTGATCGCTCGGATGGCCGCGGCGAAGCAGACGATGGACTCCTCGACCGGGACGCTCGGTCAGCGCATCGTGCTCGAATTCGAGCGTCGCGGCGGCGTGGCCGCGCACGTCTCGAAGCTGCGCGAGATGTACCGCGCCAAGCTCGAACGCGGTCGCGCTGCGCTCGAGCGCGAGTTTGCGGGCACCGGCGTCCGCTGGAACGATCCCGAGGGCGGCTTCTACTTCTGGGTGCGGCTCCCCCAGGGCATCAGCTCGAGCACGCTGCTGACGATCGCGCTCGAGGAAGGCGTGGCGTTCGTCCCAGGTCACGCCTTCGCGATCGCGCGCGACCATTCCGAAGCGTTCCGCTTCTCGATCAGCGGGCCGACGCTCGACCGCATCGACGAGGGCGTGCGTCGGTTGCGCCGCGCCTTTGACCGGGTCGCATCATGACCGTCGTGGAGAAGCCGGCGCTCACACGCGCATCCGTCGTCGAGGCGGCGGCACGCATCGCGCCGCACGTCCGGCGCACCCCGACCGAGCGCTCACCGGCGCTCTCGCAGCTCGCGGGCCGCGAGATCTACCTGAAGCTCGAGAACCTGCAGCGCACCGGCGCGTTCAAGATCCGCGGTGCTCTCAACGCGCTCACGCGTCTCGATGCCGCGACGCGCGCCGCCGGCGTCGTGACCGCGTCCGCCGGAAATCACGGCCAGGGTGTCGCGTTCGCCGCGCAGCTGGTCGGCGCGCCCGCCACGGTCGTGCTGCCGCAGGGCGTCCCGCTCGCGAAGCTGACCGCGATCCAGCGCAGCGGCGCCGAGACCGTCCTGGCCGACGGCGGGTACGACGAGGCGCACGCCGTCGCGCTCGAGATCGCGCGCGAGCGCGGGCGCACGTACGTGCACGCCTTCGACGACGACGACGTCATCGCCGGCCAGGGCACCGTCGCCCTCGAGCTCCTGGAAGACGCGGACGATCTCGACACGCTCGTGGTGCCGGTCGGCGGCGGCGGGCTCATCGCGGGCATCGCGCTGGCCGCGTCAGAGCGGAAGCCGCGCCTGCGGATCATCGGCGTGCAGTCCGCGAGCGCGTCCGCGTTCGCCGAGTCGTTCCGCGCCGGCCGTGTGATCGAACGCGCGGCCGCGACGATCGCCGACGGCATCGCCGTGCGCCGACCCGCGGAGCGCACGCTCGCGATCGTGCGCAAGTACGTCGACGACATCATCACCGTCAGCGACGAGGCGATCGCGCGCGCGATCGTCGTGCTCCTCGAGCGCACGAAGATGCTCGCCGAAGGCGCGGGCGCGGCCGGCATCGCCGCCGTGCTCGAGGCAAACGGGCATGTCGGCGGACAACGCGTCGGGGTCGTCGTGAGCGGCGGCAACATCGACCCGAACCTGCTCGGCAAAGCGCTGCAGCAGGGTCTCGCCTCTGCCGGCCGCTACCTCGCCTTCCGCACCTGGCTCGACGACCGGCCGGGCATGCTGCACGAGCTCACCGGCATCCTCACCGCGGAGCGCATCAACATCCTGCATATCGGCATCCATCGCCTCGGTCCGTACGCCGCGATCGGCCGCGTCGGCCTCGACGTCATCGTGGACACGCGCGACCGCGCGCACGCCGACTCGGTGCTCGCGCTCATCCGCGGCAGGGGCTTTCCGGCCGAAGAGCTGCTCGACACGTCCGCGCCGTGACCGCGCGCACGCTCGCGGA
>JBDUCG010000116.1:0-6041 GCA_040003565.1 Chloroflexota bacterium
CGACCGAGAAGAGCGAGGTGCAGCGCGAGCCGATCGTCCGCGCTGCTCAGCTTCGCGCCGGTCAGCTGACCGATGCGCCGCAGCCGCTGACGGACGGTGTTGCGATGCAGGAAGAGCTCGCGCGCAACGCCGTTCACGCTGCCGTGCAGCTTGAGATATGCCTCCAGCGTCCGGACGAGATCGGTGTATCGCTCGTCGTCGGCGAGCGGACCGAGCACGCGTTCGGCGAACGCTTCGATGTCGCTCTCCGGTTGACCGAGCACGAAGCGGTAGGGACCGAGATCCTCGAAGTGCGTCGTCTTGGCCTTGCCGCCATTGGTCCGTACCAGAGACACCGCCTGATCCGCCTGAAGGAGCGCGAGGTGCGCACCCGTCGCGCCGCGCTTGGGGCCGGACACGGCCACCGAGAGCTGGTCGTCGTCGGCATCTTTCGCGACGCGACGGCGCAGCCGCTCCCCCTCGCTGCGCGCGTCGACGTCCTCATCGACCTCGAAGACGGCCGCGACGACGTCCGCACGCGTCCGCACGACCTTGGCGTCGGCCGGCGCGGCCGCCGTCACCGCGGTCCGCAGGTGCCCGTTGGCGATGCGGCTCGAGAACGCGATCGCCAGATATCTCGTGTCGCTCATCTCTTTCCTCCTTGGAATACAAAAGGCCTCCCGTGTGGGAGGCCTGCAGTGGAACGCTGAGAACGGGTATGCGAGCTAGCTGCCGCCTCCCAGACCGTGGTCGCTCATCGCACAGACGCAAGTGCAATGAGCCTCGGGCATGGCCATGGCGCAGCAGCGATAAAGCATCTGCGTTGAAACTAGTCCCCCATCTGCGCGGCGTCAACGGTTCTGCGAGCATTGGCGCATCCCATGAGCCCCTCTTTCCGACTGGCCGTCATCGGCGGCGACGGCATCGGCCCCGAGGTCACGCGCGCGGCGCTGGACGTCCTGGACGCCGCGGAGCAGCGCTTCGGGTTTTCCACGGTGCGCGAGGAATTGCGGTGGTCGTCCGCGCGTTATGTAGATTCGGCCGGCCGCATCACGCCCGAAGATATCGATGGCCTGCGCGCCTTCGACGCCATCCTCTTCGGCGCGATCGGCGATCCGCGCGCGCCCCGCGGCGTCGTCGAACGGGACGTCATCCTCGGCATGCGCCGCCGCCTCGACCTCTACGTGAACCTCCGGCCGATCGTCGCCTACGACGACCGCCTCGTTCCGCTCAAGGGCAAACGCGCCGAGGACATCGATCTGGTGGTCGTTCGCGAGAACACCGAGGACGTGTACACGCAGACAGGCAAGATCACCGGGACCGGGAAGGACGAGGTCGCCGAGGTGCCGATGCGCTTCACGCGACCGGGCATCGAGCGGGTCGTTCGCTATGCGTTCGAGCTCGCACGCACGCGACCCGATAGGCATCTGACTCTCGTCGACAAGGCGAACGCGATCCCGGTCCAGGAGCTGTGGCGCAGGATCTTCGACGAGATCGGCGCGGAGTTCCCTGACGTCACGCGCGACGCGATGTACGTCGACGCGGCCTGCATGTGGCTGGTACTGCGGCCCGAGCAGTTCGACACGATCGTCACCACGAACCTGTTCGGCGACATCATCACCGACCTCGGCGCGGCGATCTGCGGCGGCCTCGGTGTCGCCGCCTCGGGCAACATCAACCCCGGCAAGGTCTCGATGTTCGAGCCCATTCACGGCTCAGCGCCGAAGTACGCGGGCAAGGGTGTTGCCAGCCCCATCGGCTCCATCGGCGCCGTCGCGCTCATGCTCGAGTACCTCGGTCAGAGCGACGCGAGCCGCGCGATCGAGGACGCGGTCCGCGCGGGCCTGCAGAGCGGCCGCGTCAAGGGCGTCGAAGCGGGCAGCCAGAAGACCGAGGAGGTCGCCAACATCATCGCGATGGCCGTCGCGGGCTGAGCCGGATGAGCGAGCGCGTCTACGACACGATCGTCGCGGGGCTCGGCGCCCACGGCAGCGCCGCGGCGTATCACCTCGCGAAGCGCGGCCAAAGCGTGCTCGGCTTTGATCGCTTCCAGCGCGGTCACACGCTCGCGTCGTTCGGCGGTCTCTCGCGGATCATCCGCCTCTCCTATTACGAGCATCCGAACTACGTCCCGCTGCTCAAGCGCGCGTGGGATCTCTGGCGCGAGCTCGAGCGTGACAGCGGGGAGAAGCTGCTCACGCAGACCGGTGGCCTCTACATGGGTCCGCCGGACGGCGAGCTCGTGTCCGGCGCGATCGCGAGCGCGGAGACGCACGGCCTCGCGCACGAGCGGCTCGACAGCGCGGAGCTGAAGCGCCGATATCCGCTGTTCGAGATCGACCCGACGTGGACCGGGATCTTCGAAGAGCAGGCCGGCTGGCTGGCGCCGGAGCTCTCGATCGAGACGCACCTGCGGCTCGCCGAGAAACACGGCGCGACCCTCCGCTTCAAGGAGCCGGTCGAGCACTGGAAACGTGACGGCGACGCAGTGCAGGTGCGGACGCTGTACGGCACCTACCGCGCGCGGCGTCTGGTGATCACAGCGGGCGCGTGGCTCTCGCGTCTAGTGCCCGAGCTCGCGAAGCATCTGTGGGTCGAGCGGAACGTGCTCTTCTGGTTCGAACCGCGAACGCGTCTCGCGCTCGACGCCTTCGCGAAGCTGCCGGTGTACATCGTCGAGGACACCGACCGCCTCTATTACGGATTCCCGTACGACCCGGCCAACGGACTCAAGATGGCTGGACTGCACTTCGGCGACCGCGTCGACCCGGACACGGTCGACCGCGAAGTCAGCGCGCAGGATGAGGAGCGGGTTCGCGCCTGGCTGCGTCGCCGCATGCCGCTCGCGAACGGCGAAAGGCGACGGGCGCAGGTCTGCCTGTACACCAACAGCCCCGACGGGCACTTCATCATCGACCGCGACGGTCCCGTCACCTATGCATCGGCCTGCTCCGGCCACGGCTTCAAGTTCGCCGCCGCAGTGGGCGAGATCCTCGCCGATCTGACGACCTCCGGGCGCACTTCGCTCGATATCGGCTTCCTGTCGGCAGGCAGACTCACGAGTGGGACAATGAAGGCATGAAAGACATCGTCCTGATCGACGGCGCGCGCACACCGTTCGGCACGTTCGGCGGCGCGCTGCGTGACACCTCGGCGACGGATCTCGGCGTGATCGCGGCGAAGGCCGCGCTCGAGCGCTCGAAGGTCGATCCGAAGCAGATCGACCATGTGATCTTCGGCAACGTGCTGCAGACCTCCGGCGACGCGGTCTACCTCGCGCGCCACATCGGTCTCAAATCGGGCGTGCCGAAAGAGGTCCCGGCGCTCACGATCAACCGGCTGTGCGGCTCGGGCCTCCAGGCGATCCTGCTCGGCGCGCAGGAGATCCAGCTCGGACAGGCCGAGTTCGTCCTGGCCGGCGGCACCGAGAACATGAGCATGGCCCCACATCAGATCCGCGGCGCGCGGTGGGGCCTGCCGCTCGGCGAGCAGAAGCTCGAGGACTACCTCTGGGTCGCGCTCATCGACTCGTACAACGGACTCGGCATGGCCAACACCGCCGAGAACCTCGCCCGCAAATACGGGATCAAGCGTGATGAGGCCGACGAGTTCGCCGAGCGCAGCCACCGTCTCGCGGCGAAGGCGCGCGAGGACTGCCGCTTCTCGAAGGAGATCGTGCCCGTCGAGGTGAAGCAGAAGAAGGGGACGATCGTCGTCGACAAGGACGAGCACATCCGTCCCGACACGACGCGCGAGGTGCTCGCGAAGCTCATCGCGCGCTTCGAGAAGGACGGCACGGTCACCGCCGGGAACGCGTCGGGCATCAACGACGGCGCCGCGGCCATGGTCGTCGCGTCGGCGGAGGCGGCCGAGAAGGCGGGGCTGAAGCCGATCGCGCGCATCGTCTCCGGTGGCGTGTGCGGCGTGGACCCGGACATCATGGGCATCGGCCCCGCGCCGTCGTCGCGTCAAGCGCTCGGGCGCGCGGGCCTGAAGGTCAGCGACATGGATCTGGTCGAGATCAACGAGGCGTTCGCGACGCAGTACCTCGCGGTCGAGAAGGACCTCGGCCTCGACCGCAACAAGACGAACGTGAACGGCGGCGCGATCGCGCTCGGGCATCCGCTCGGCGCGTCCGGCGCGCGCCTCGCACTGACGCTCGCGTACGAGCTGCGCGAGCGCGGCGGGAAGTACGGGCTCGCGTCGCTCTGCATCGGCGGCGGTCAGGGGATCGCGGCGATCATCGAGCGCGTCTAAGACCGCGCAGTCCGTGTCCGAGTGCTGAGCCTCTTCGCGAGCGTCGTCCTGCCCGTTTTCATCGTCGCCAGCCTCGGCTATGTCGTCGAGAGGCGACTGCATCCCCCGATCGCTCCCTTCAACCAGCTGGTGCTGTACGTCCTCATGCCGGCGTTCGTCTTCACCTCACTACTGGCCGTGGACTTCCGCAGCGAGCAGCCGGCCAAGATCGCGCTCTTCACCGCCCTCCTCGCGGTCGCGATGCTCGTTGTGGCGGCCGCGATCGCCCGCCTCGCGCGCCTCGACCGCGCGACCAGCAGCGCCCTGATGCTGACCGCGGCATTACCCAATCTCGGCAACTACGGGCTCTCGGTCGTTCTGCTCGCGTTCGGCAAGGAGGGCCTGGCGAGCGGAGTCGTGCTCCTCGCGGTCCAGTCGCTGTACGGCATCCCGCTCGCGATCTTCCTCGCGTCGAGCGGCAGCGCGTCGCTATCTCGGTCCCTCGCCGAAGTCTTCCGCCAGCCGATGATCTACGCGGTCGCCGCGGCGCTGGTCGTCAACTTCGCGCGGATCCCCGTGCCAGGATTTCTCAGCTCGGCGCTCACGCTTCCGTCGCAGGCGGCCATCCCGCTCATGCTCCTCGTCCTGGGGATGCATTTCGCGGGCACATCGCGCATCGAGCAGCGTGGGCTCGTGTCGATCGCGGTCGTCACCCGCCTGATCGTCGGCACGCTCGTCGGTTGGGGACTGACGATCGCGCTGGGCGTCGACGGCACCGCGCGAGATGTGATGATCGTCGGCGCGGCGATGCCGACCGCCGTGTTCACCATCCTCACCGCGGCGCAGTACAACGCGCGTCCCCGGTTCGTGAGTGACGTCGTCGTCGCGAGCACGCTCGCGAGCATCGTGACCGTGACGGCGGTGCTCGCGCTGCTGTCCGGCACCTTTAGCCTGGTCTGAAGATGATCCGCGGTCTCGATCACGTCGTCCTTGTCGTGCTCGATCTCGACGCCGCTGTCGCTGACCATCGGAAGCGCGGGTTCACGGTCACGCCGGGCGGCGAGCATGCCGGCGGGCTCACGCACAACGCGCTGGTCGGATTCAAGGACGGAAGCTATCTCGAGCTCATCGCGTTCCACGATCTCGCCGCGGCGCGCGGGAAGCACAGCTGGGCGCCGGTCGCGGAGCGCGGCGGCGGCTGGGCGGACTTCGCGCTCGCGTCGAGCGACATCCAGAGAGACGTCCCCGCGCTGAAGGAGCTCGTCGCTCGGCCGCCGGAGGACGGCGGACGGACGCGGCCCGACGGCGTCGCGCTGCAGTGGCGCGTCGCGCGTCTGCACCGGCCGTTGCCGTTCCTGATCCAGGACCTGACCGCGCGCGAGCTTCGGGTGCCGCACGGTGATGCGGCAACACACGCGAACGGCACGAGCGGCGTCGACCGCATCGTCGTCGGCACTACCGATCCCGCTCTCGTCACCGCGCGCTACGCGCTGCTGCGCTCGCGCGGCGCGCCGGACGTGGAGGTCAGCGCGGCGGAGCGCGACGGGCTGCTCGACGTCCGTTTCCGTTCAGGGAGTAAGACGGTTAACTCCATGTAAGAAGGCGCAAGCGGGCGCTATCGCCATCGGTCAATGCCTCGTTCCTAGGTGGCAAATACGAACGGAGGCATGACATGACACACCTTACGAAGCGAGTCACGACGATCCTCGCGGCCATCGTGCTTGGCACCACGCTCTTCGCATCGGGCGCGAACGCCGCGGTCCTCACGACGGCAACGGCGACCGTCGCGGTACTGCCTGCGGATACGGCTCAGACCGTCACCGTGG
>JBDUCG010000117.1:0-6008 GCA_040003565.1 Chloroflexota bacterium
CGCCGAAGAAACGGCGACTGCGCAGGCCGGGCGCGCCGCGGAGCGCGTCGACCTCGAGACCGGAATCGTCCGCGACCGTGCGCAGCCCGCTCGCCGCCGCATATGCGCCTGCCTTGTGGGCGGCGTTCTCCGCGAACGTCGTGCCGTTCTCCTCAGGCTCCGCTGGAACGGGATCGAGATCGTCGGGCATGACGAGCTCGAGGTCGAGACCCGCGAGAAGCTCCCGGTATTCGCGCTGCTTCCCGGGATTACCGCTCCCGATCAGCAGGCGCTCGGTCACCGCAGCGCGGCGCGCTGCGCCTCGATGAGCTGCGCGATGCCGCGCAGCGTCAGCGCGAGGACCTGATCGAAGTCGGCGGTGGAGAATGGCCGGCCCTCAGCGGTGCCCTGCACCTCGATGAGCTGGCCGTCGGAGTTCGCGACGACATTCACGTCGGCATCGGCGATGGAGTCCTCCGCGTACGCGAGATCGAGCATCAGCTCGCCGCGCACGAAACCCGCCGACACTGCCGCGACGTTGCCGCGCAGCGGCGAGGGCGTGATCTTGCGGACCGCGTGCGCGAGCGCGACGAAACCGCCGGTGATCGCCGCGGTGCGCGTGCCGCCGTCGCCTTGGATCACCTCGCAGTCGACGATCACGCTGCGCGTGCCGAGCGCCTTTAGATCGACGGCGGTGCGCAGCGCTCGTCCCACGAGCCGCTGGATCTCGAATGTCCGCCCGCCGGGGCGGCCGGCGATGCTCTCGCGCTGGCTGCGCTCGGGCGTCGAGCGCGGCAGCATCGCGTACTCCGCGGTGACCCAACCCGACCCCTTGCCTTCGAGGTGGCGCGGCACGCTGTCCTGCAGCGTCGCGAGGCAGAGCACCTGCGTGTCGCCGAACGAGATGCGCGCCGAGCCCTCGGCGAACTTGGACACGCCGACCTCGATCGTGATCGGACGCAGCGCGTCGTTGGCGCGGCCGTCGGGCCGCTTGAACTTACTCACTCGGTCGTCTCGTCCCACACCCCACGCATCTCGTCGGCAGAGTACGACTCCAGCGCGCGACCGTCGGCGCGAGCGCGCGCCTCGACGCGCGCGACATGCGCGACGAAGCGCTCGTTGGCCTCGCGCAGCGCGCTCTCGGCATCAAAGCCCTGCTCGCGCGCTGCGCCGACGAGGTCGAAGAGCAGCTCGCCGAGGAACTCAGGGTCATCGACGTCGACAGGAAGGTCGATCCGCGGCGGAACGAGACGAACGCGCGCGGCGCGCTCCTGCAGGCGCTCGGCGGCGAACAGCGCGGGCAGTTCCTTCGGCACTCCGCCGAGAACGCTTTCGGAGGCCTTTCCGTTCTCCCCGCTCTCAGGCGCGGCCGCGCGCTCGTCGCGCTTGATGCGCTCCCACTGCGCGAGGAGGTCCCCGCCCTCGATCGCCACGCCTTCGAAGACGTGCGGGTGGCGGCGGACGAGCTTCTCGCCGAGGCGCCGCGCGACGTCGGCCATGTCGAACGCGCCCTCCTCATGCGCGAGCTGCGCGTGGATCGCGACCTGGAACAGGAGGTCGCCGAGCTCGTCGCGCAGCCGCTCGAGATCTCCGGAGTCGAGCGCCTCAAGCGCCTCGTACGCCTCCTCGAGCAGGTGCGGCCGAAGCGACGCGTGCGTCTGCTCGCGGTCCCAAGGGCAGCCATCGGGCGCGCGAAGCCGTTCGGCGATGCGGCCGATGGCCGCCACGGACGAGAGATCCACGTACGGGTCCACCGGCGGGAATACGACGAAGCGCGCATCGGACGCGCCGAGCGCGTCGAGCGTCAACGGACGCTCGCCCGCGGGCCCTATCGCGATCAGCGGATGGGCCGGCGGGTAATGCTTGCGCAGCGTCGCGAGATCGGGCTTCGCATCGAGGACGAGCACGACGGCGCGCAGCGTCGAAAAGGAATGGCGGTCGAGCGCGCTCGCGGGGATGACGTCGACGCCGCCCGGAAAACGCGCGAGGAGCCGCGCGAGCGCGTCAGGAAGATCAGCCGTCGAGCTCGTGCCCGGGCACCAGCTTCTGGACGCCGTGTGCCTTCTTCTGCTGGTTGAGCCAGTACGTGTACGCGTTGGTCTTGATCTTCGTCTTCTGGTCGTCGTCGAGGGCACGGGCCGGATCCTTGTCGAGGATCTTGTACCAGACGGTCGTCGATCGATCGCTGTGCTGGCTCGTGCGCAGACCCTTGTCGAGCGTGAAGATCTCTCGCTCGAGATCGGGCTGCGTGAGCATGCCTCGCGCGTACCAGCCGAGCTCACCGCCGTTTTCCTTGGTCGCGCTGTCCTCCGAGAACTGCTTCGCTATCTCCGCGAAGTCGGTCCCCTTGTCGAACTCCTTCTGGATGTCCGAGACCTTCTTGAGCTGATCCGCGTACGTCTGGAAATCGCCACCGGCGGTCGGGAACGGCGTCGCGACCTGGATCCACGCGACCTTCACCTGCTCCGTCGGCGACTGCGTGTTCCGCTCCTCCGCGCGCCTGTTGTACTCCTCGCGCAGCAGCTCGTACTTCGCGCGAGCCTTGATCTCTTCGGCGGGGATCTTGTACGAGAGAGCGCGCTTCACGAACTGGTTCTCTTCGGGTCCGCGCTTCTCGAGGACCTGCAGGATGTGGTATCCGAACTGGCTCTTCACCGGATCCGATACCTGGCCCATCGGAAGGGCCTTCGCGGCGTCCTCGAACTCCTTTACGAACTGACCCTTGGAGACCCAGCCGAGATCGCCGCCCGATTGCGCGTTGCTGCTGTCGTCGGAGTTATCGGCGGCGAGCTTGTTCCACAGAGTCTGGTTGTTCGGATCCTGCTTCAGCTGATCGGCGATCGCGCGCGCTTTCGCGAGCGCCACCTGATCCGCGAGCTCTTTGTCGTCGCCCTTGGGCGTGATCAGGATGTGGCGAGGGTGGTACTCGCCGAAGTCCTCGTTGTACTTCGCGTCGATGGCCGCCTGATCGAACTTGATGCCATCCTCCCGCGCCGCCGAATCGAGGATGGCTTCCTCGACGAGCGCGTCGAGCGCGACGCCTTCGTATTCGGCCTTCTGCGTGAGCACCTGCGGATCGTTCTCGTACCCCGGCGGGACGCCGAAGTCCACGTAGAAGCGGACGTACTGGTAGCTCAGCTCGCGACGGTATTCACGCTGCGACACCATGTGCCCGTCGAACATCAGCGCGGGCTTGAGGTTGTTGTCGTAGTAGCGGGAGGACGCGGCCCAGGCCACCAGGCCGAGGGTGAAGAAGAGGATCGCCGAGAAGATCGTCACGATGATCGTCTGCTGGCGGCGCTCGCGCTGCCACCGCGCCATGCGCTGACGCTGTGTGAGGCGCGGAAGAGGGATACGACGTGCCACGGGGAACCTAATTGTACCGGGCTAGCCGACGCGCCGGTAGACGGCGAGCGTGTCGGCGGCGGCCCGGTCCCACGAGAAACGGGCCGCTCGCGGACGCGCACGCGCCCGGAGCTCGCGCTGCCGGTCGGGATCTCGGAGATACGCGATCAGGGCGTCGCCGAGCGCGTTCGGATCGCTCGGGTCGACGAGCACGCCGGCGTCGCCGACGACCTCCTCGACCGCGCCCGCGCGGTAGCCGACCACCGGCGTGCCCGCGGCGAGAGACTCGAGCGGGGTCAGGCCGAAGCCCTCGAGCAGCGCGGCGTGCAGCAGGCACTCCGCGCCGGCGTACAGGGCCGCCAGGGTCGGGTCGTCCACACGCCCGGTCACGACGATGCGCTCGCGCGGCGCGCGCGTCTGCTCCAGCGCGCGCGTGAGAAAGGACGACAGCTTGCCAAGATCGCCCGCGATGACCAGGCACAGCTCGCTATCGACGGCGGCCGCCCGGGCGAAGGCGGCCAGGAGTCCTTCCATGTTCTTCCGCGGATCGAACTGGCCCACATACAGCACGTACCGGCCGGGCACGCCAAAGGTTGCCGCGACGCGCTTTCCGACCTCGGCCGGCGGCGGGGCGAACTCGCTGTCGACCGCTTCAGGGATCACGGTCACGCGCTCGGGCGGGACACGGAGGAGCTCGACGACATCCCGCCGTGTCGCCTCGGACACCGCGATGATCGCGTCGGCGTGTCGCGCGAGCGAGTACTCCCACGCATGACCGATGCGCGCGTGCGGCATCCGGAGGTAGTGCTGTGGCCAGCGCAGCGGCGCGAGGTCGTGGATCGTGATCACCGTGCGGCACGCGCGCAGAGCCGGAAGCCCGAGCTGCGTGGAGTGATAGACGCGCGGGCGCGTGACGGCGAGCTCGGCCGAGAGCAGGATCGGATCGAAAGCGAGCATCGAGAGCTCCGGTCGGCGCAGGCGCAGCGTGTTGAGATCGCGGTGCGGCGGCAGCGGCGATGGGTCGGCCGGCGGGAAATTGCGAAGACGCAGCAGCGTCCATTCGATGTCGTCCGGTGCGAGGCGCGCGAATGCCGCGAGCAGGTTGCGTGTGTAGCGACCGATACCGCGAACACGGGCCACCGTTTGAAGATGGCGCGCATCGAAGGTGACGCGCACGGACCTAGACTAGCCGCACGTTCATCTCCGTCGTCGTTCCCACGTACAACGAAGTCGGTTCGCTGCGCCACCTCGTGCCACGCCTCGCGGCGGCGCTCGCGGTGCACACGTGGGAGCTGATCATCGTCGACGACGGCTCGCCCGACGGCACGGCGGATCTCGCCGAGTCATACGCCGACGTGCATCCGGTCCGCGTCGTGCGCCGGCCGGGCAAGGCCGGTCTCGCATCCGCGGTCCTGGCGGGATTCGCGCAGGCGCGCGGCGACGTTCTGCTGGTGATGGATGCCGACCTGTCCCATCCGCCGGAGGCGGTGCCACGTCTCGCGTCGGCGATAGACGACGGTGCCGACCTGGCGGTCGGCAGCCGCTACGTCGCCGGTGGCGGCACGGAGGACTGGCCGCTGCGACGGCGCGTCGTGTCGCGCGCGGCGTGCCTGCTGGGGAACGTGCTCGTGCCGATCCGCGACTGCACGTCCGGCTTCTTCGCGATCAGAAAGTCCGCCCTCGACGGCGTGAAGCTCAATCCGATCGGGTTCAAGATCGGCTTCGAGGTGATGGCGCGCGCCCATTACAAGAGGGCCGTGGAGATCCCATACGTGTTCCGCGACCGCGAGCTCGGCAAATCGAAGTTCGGGCGGCGCGAGATCGGGCAGTACCTCGTGCAGCTCGGCCAGGTCGCGCGCGACCGCGCGCTGCGGCGCATCTGAGGTGGGCATGAGCGCGTCGAAGGACGCGGCGACGACCGCGGAGACGCGCGACGGCCTGACGCTTCGTGCCCATCGGTGGCGGGCGACCGACATCACGCGAGCGCACGTCCTGCTGGTGCACGGCATCGCGGAGCACGCCGGGCGCCATGCGCACGTCGCGGCGCACCTCGCACGCGAGGGGATCGAGACGCACGCATACGACCTGCGCGGCTTCGGCCAGTCGGACGGGCCCCGCGCCTACGTCGAACGCTGGTCGGTCTATCACGACGATCTCGAGGACCAGCTCGTGTCCGTTCGCGCGGGCGCCGGCGGTCTCCCCGTCATCCTGTACGGCCACTCCATGGGCGGACTCATCGCCCTCGGCTATGTCCTTTCCGAGACGCCGAGGCCCGCGCCAGATCTCCTCGTACTTTCGGCGCCGGCGATCGCGGCGACCGTCCCGTCGTGGAAGCGCGCGCTCGCGTCCGTCCTGGGTCGGGCGGCGCCGCGGCTGCGGCTCGCCAACGCGCTGCCGGCGGGCGGGCTCTCGCGCGAGCCGGCGATCGAGGTCGCGTACCGGGCCGATCCGCTCAACACCCACACGACGACGACACGGCTCGGCATGGAGCTCCTGGCCGAACAGAAGCACGTCGCCGAACGTCTCGCGCATCTCGACCGGATGCCCGTGCCGACGTATGTGTTCCACGGCACCGACGATCCGATCGTGCCAGTAGCCGCGAGCGCCTTGCTGGAGGGCAAAGGCAACGTGACGCGCCGCGTCTACCCTCGCCTGCGTCACGAGATGCACAACGAGCCCGAAGG
>JBDUCG010000118.1:0-6008 GCA_040003565.1 Chloroflexota bacterium
GGCGCTTCTGCTCATCGGTCGCCGCGACGAGGAGGTGTCCGATGCAGAGGCTGTTATGTGCGGCGAGCGTGAGCGCGATCGATCCGTCGGCCGCGCCCATCTCCTCCATGACCAGTGCGATCGTGAGCGTGTCGAGCCCCGCACCGCCTAGGTCCTGCGGCACGGCGAGGCCGGTGAGACCGAGCTGCGCGAGCTCGGGCAGCAGCTCGAGTGGGAACTCTCCCGCCTCGCTCCACTTCTCGGCGTTCGGCACGATGCGGCCACGCGCGAAGTCACGAACGGCGCTCTGGACCGCGAGCTGATCGTCGCGGTAGTCGAAACGCACTACGGCTGCGGGTAGATCGAGCGCACCGACGCATCCAGCGTCGGCAGGAGCTCTTCGACCAGCTTCTGGTCGGTCTCCATGACCCCGCGGTCCACCTCGAACGCCTTGCGGCGCGCGGCCGCGAGCAGCTGACGCTGCTCTGCCGGGAGCTTCGCGAACGCGATCAGCCGGGCACGGGTCAGGCGCTTGCGCTCCTCGAGGTTGTCGATGCGCGTCAGCTCGCGCATCTGCGGCGTCAGCGCGCCCACGCGGGCGATCTCGCTCGGGACCGCCGCCGTCATCTCGAGGCGCTTCTTCCAGAACTCGATCGCCGTGTTCTCGTCGCTCCCGACGAGCGATGCCAGACCGACGTCGATGGGCCGCGTGTCCTTCTTACTACCAAACAGACCTGCCATCTTGTTCGTACTCCTTTGGGATGACTTGTAATCCTGTGCGAGCTCTTTCTCTCGTTGCGTGCCGGAAGGTTGTTCCGCTGGCTGGCGATTTAATGGGCCGCCGTCAAAGTGAGTCACTTAGCGATCTTTCTCGCCGGCACCGCTTCGCGCACGTACTTCGCGATCTCTTCCAGAGACGCGCCCGGCGGGAAGATGCGGCCGACGCCGTGCTTCTGCAAACCTGGCACGTCGGCCTCGGGAATGATCCCGCCGCCGAAGAGCAGCACGTCGTCCATGCCCTTCTCTTTCATGAGCTCGGCGATGCGCGGGAAGAGGTAGTTGTGCGCGCCGGACAGGAGCGACAGACCGATCACGTCGGCGTCCTCCTGCAGCGCGGTCTCGACGACCTGCTCGGGCGTTTGATGCACGCCGGTGTAGATCACCTCCATGCCCGCGTCGCGCAGTGCGCGTGCCACGACCTTCGCGCCGCGGTCGTGACCGTCGAGCCCGGCCTTTGCAACGACGACGCGGATCGGGCGCTTCAGATCGTCACCCCCAGGTCCTCGTGAAGGTGCTCTTCCCAGTGGAGATACGAGTAGAAGGGGATGACCCCGGACACCTTCGGGTCGCTCATGCGTTCGTCAGGCATCGCGGCCATGATCTCGCGAAGACGTCGGTGGGATGTGTCGAGCTCGTCGAGCATCGCTTCCGGACCCACGAGACGGTGCGCCGCGACCGCCCGGTCGTTCTCCGCCTGGATCGTCGCCGCGGTCCACGCTCGGAACTCGCCCGACTCGATCTCGATCACCGCCTGCTGCAGCCAGTTCGCGACGTGCGCGGACAGGTCGCGATACGACCAGCCGGACGGTGTCGTGCTCAAAAGTCCCGATCGACCCCGCTCGCGCACCGCAGCACGGAAGGCCGTCCACGTCTCATCGAAACGGCGCAGGATGTCGGCCTTCGTGGCCGGGACGAGCGGCGCGATCTCGCGCAGGTGCTCGGCGAAGTGGCCGTAGCTTTCCCCCGCGATGAGCCGGATGGCCATGAAGTGGACGTCTCCGTCCTCGGGCAGCGTCTTCACGATCGCGACCACGCGCTTGTACGCGTCGTCGAGACGCTTCACGACCTCGTGCGCCGGGCGCGCGTCCGCCGCGGCAGCCTCGCGGTCGTTCTCCGCCTGCACGTTGCGGATCGCTCCGCGCCGCCCGACCAGGCGCTCTGGCAGCGCCTCCTCCAACGTCTCGAGCCAGAAGGCGAGATGCGAGAGGAGAGCTTTCGCTGACCAGCCGGCGTCGGTCTTCTGCGCCAGGGGCCGCAGACCGAGCCGTGAGACCGCCCGGCGTAACGGACGCCAGCCCTCACGCATCCGGATGAGGAGCTCGGCCGGCCTCCTCGGGACCGCGGCGAAGAGCTCGGCGTGGTGCTCGCCGTAGTGCCCGTAGCTGTTGCCCGCTATGACCGCGATCGCCCAGTCTTCGTTCGCGTGGATCTGCTCGGGCGTGAGCTTCTCGATCTCAGCGACCAGCCGGGTGTGCGCGGCGTCGAGATCGGCGAGCACGTCGGATCCGGGTCGATCCTTCGCCCGAGCGGCCATCTCGGCGTTGAAGGTGTCGGTGTCGACGCCGCTTGACGCGAACTCGCCGCTCTCGCGGAGGCGCGCGAGGCGTGCGACGGTGAGGTCCTCCCAGCCTGCAACGTGCTGCGCGAGGGCCTTGTACGTCCATCCGACCGATGTTGTCGTGTCGAGAGCCTCGGGCCCAAGCGACATCAGCGCGAGCCGGAAGTTGATCCAGCCCGCGTTGACCGCCCCGGCCAGATCCTTCGCGGTGTGGATCGCTGCGCCGAGGTCGGCGAAGTGGTCGGGATAGTGGCCGCTGGTGTTCCACTCGACGATGTCGGTCGCGAGCTTGGGAACATCGCGACCTTCGAACGAGCGCACGACCTCGAGCGTCTTCGCGTGCGCCGCGGTCCAGCGCGCGAGCACGTCGGCGGCGCTCGCGTTCTTCACATCTTCTGTCACGCGACGGTTGAATGCCTCGACGTCCTTGGTGTCCGTGGTGTCGTCGATATCACCGCGCCCCGCCAGCACGCTCGCGACGCGGCGCGGCACGGTCTCCTCCCACGCGGCGATGTGCGCGACGACGTCCTTCAGCGTCCAGCCGGACGGCAGACTCTCCGTGAACCGCTCCGGCGGCAGCGCGTCGACGACCGCGCGCGACGCGACGTACCCGTGCTCGACCTTCGCCAGCAGGTCGCTCTTAGAAATATCCGGGATCGTGGTAGACACCGAACACCTCCTTGAGCACCTGTACCTGTTCGCCGACGCTGGCGTTCGCGTGCGCGCACTCCATGAACTCGGGCATCAGCTCGCCGCGCGCCTTCGCAGCGACGCGCAGCCGGTCCAGCGCCTCGCGCCAGCGCCCGGCGTCGCGCTTCGCGCGCACGTCGTTCAGCCGCTCTACCTGCTTGCGCTCGACCTCGGGATCGAGCTCGAGCAGCGGGATCGCGGGCTCGCCTTCCGTGGCGTACTTGTTGATCCCGACGATCGTCCGCTCGCCCTTCTCGACCTCTTCCTGGAAACGGAACGACGCCTCGGTGATCTCGCGCTGCGGGTAGCCGCGCTCGACCGCTTCGACCATGCCGCCCATCTTCTCGATCTCGCCCAGGTAGCGGTCGAAGCCCTCCTCCATCACGTTGGTGAGGTGCTCGAGGTAGTACGAACCCGCCAGCGGGTCCGCCGTGTCGGACACGCCGGATTCGTGCGCGATGACCTGCTGCGTCCGCAGCGCGAGCGTCACCGCCTCCTTTGTCGGGAGCGCGTACGTCTCGTCGAGCGAGTTCGTGTGCAACGACTGCGTGCCGCCGAGCACCGCGGCGAGCGCCTGCAGCGCGACGCGCACGACGTTGTTGTACGGCTGCTGCGCGGTGAGCGACACGCCCGCGGTCTGCGCGTGCGTGCGCAATTGGAGCGCGCGCGGGTTCGTCGGGTGGTAACGCCGCTCGATCTCGCGCGCCCAGATCCGCCGCGCCGCGCGGAACTTCGCGATCTCCTCGAAGAAGTCGTTGTGCACGTCGAAGAAGAAGGACATCCGCGGAACGAAGTCGTTCACATCGAGGCCCGCGGCGACGCCCCACTTCACGTACTCGAGACCGTCGATGAGCGTGAAGGCCAGCTCCTGGATCGCGTTCGAGCCGGCCTCGCGGATGTGATAGCCCGACACCGAGATCGTGTTCCACTTGGGGACCTCGCGCGAGCCGAAGCGGAACGTGTCGATGACCAGATCCATCGCGGGCCGCTCCGGCACGATCCACTCGCGCTGCGCGATGTACTCCTTGAGGCAGTCGTTCTGGATCGTCCCGCCAAGCGACGTGAGCGGATAGCCGCGCTTCTCCGCGGCCGCGAGGTACATCGCCCACACGATCGAGGCCGGCCCGTTGATCGTCATCGACGTCGTGACTTCGTCGACGGGGATCTTGTCGAAGAGGATCTCCATGTCGCGGATCGTGTCGACCGCGACGCCCTCGCGGCCGACCTCGCCGCGCGAGAGTGGGTCGTCGGAGTCGCGGCCCATCAGCGTCGGCATGTCGAACGCGGTGGAGAGGCCGGTCACCCCGTGCGCGAGCAGATAGTGGAAGCGCTCGTTGGTGTCCTCGGCCGAGCCGAAGCCCGCGAACTGCCGCATCGTCCAAAGGCGCGAGCGGTACATCGTCGGGTGGATACCGCGCGTGTACGGGAACTCGCCCGGCGCCGCGAGCTCGGCCGCCGGATCGAAGCCCTCGAGGTCATCGGCGGTGTACAGAGGATCGATCGGGACGCCGGAGATCGTCGTGAAGCGCTCTTTCCGCTCCGCGCGTTTCTTTACTGCCGGCCCGTACGCGTCGTCGAGCCAACGCTGCTTGGCCTTTGACTGGGGCTCGTGCGGCGCCGGCGAAGCCGGGGCCGCCCGGACGGATCTCGTCATGCCGCCATCAACGAGCGCGCGATGACCATGCGCTGCACCTCGCTCGTCCCTTCGTAGATCGTCGTCGCCCGCGCGTCGCGCGCGTAACGCTCGACCTCGTACTCGCGCATGTAGCCGTACCCGCCGAAGACCTGGAGCGCCTGATACGTGATGCGCTGCGCGGCCTCGCTGGCAAACAGCTTGGCCATCGACGCTTCGCGCGTGAACGGGCAGGCGCGATCGCGTAGCCACGCCGCACGTAAGGCGAGCATCCGCGCCGCGTCGAGGTCGGTGCGGGCTCGTGCGAGCGAGAAGCGGATCGCCTCGAACTCGACGATCGGCTTGCCGAACTGCCGCCGCTCGCGCCCGTACGCGATGGCGCGCTCGATCACCGCACGCCCGATGCCGATCGACTGCGCGGCGATGCCGATGCGCCCGCCGTCCAGGCCCGCGAGCGCAATGCCGAAGCCGCGACCGATCTCGCCGAGCACCGCATCGCCGCCAACGCGCGCGTCCTCGAGGACCAGCGCGCTCGTGTCCGACGCGAGCAGCCCCATCTTCAGCTCCGAAGGACCGAAGCTCACGCCCGGCGCGTCGACGGGAACGATGAACGCGGTGATTCCGGCGTGTGCAGGGGCAGGGGCCCCTGGGCGCGTAGCGACCCCTTCCTCGGCCACGCCGACGCGCGCGAATGTGATGACGAGCGGCGCGTACTTCGCGTTGGTGATGAAGTGCTTGCGTCCGTTGAGGACCCAGCCGTCGCCGTCGCGACGTGCGCTCGCGCGCAGGGACGCGGCATCGCTGCCGCTGGCCGCCTCGGTCAGCGCGAACGCGCCGAGCCCCGACCCGTCCATGAGCCGCGGCAGCCACTGCGCGCGCTGCTCGGGAGTGCCGTACCGAACGATCGAGCCGGCGACGATGCCGCTGTTGACCGACACGCCGACCGCGAGGGACGGCCAGGCCGCGGCGAGCTCCTCGAGGACGAGCGCGAACGCGACCGTCGACGCGCCGAGGCCGCCGTGCTCCTCGGGCACGCTCATGCCGAGCACGCCGAGCTCGCCGAGATCGTGGATCACGTCGGCGGGCAGCGCGCCCTCTCGCTCCGCGTCCGCGATACGCGGTGCGAGATCCGCAGCCCAGTCACGCACGGCCTCGGCCAGCTCGCGCTCGGTCTGTCCCGCCTCCGGTCGCATCACGCGCCGGCTTTCGTCTTCTTCACGGCCTCGGTGAAGGCGGGCAGGAACTCGAACAGGTCGCCGACGACGCCGTAGTCGGCGATCTTGAAGATGTCGGCGTCGGGATCCTTGTTCACTGCGACGATGACCTTGCTCGAGGTCATGCCCGCGAGGTGCTGGATCGCGCCGGAGA
>JBDUCG010000003.1:0-20216 GCA_040003565.1 Chloroflexota bacterium
ACAAGGTCATCGACATCGACCAGTCGCCGATCGGACGCACGCCGCGTTCGAACCCCGCGACATACACCGGCCTCTTCACGCCGATACGCGACCTGTTCGCCGCGATCCCCGAGGCGCGGCTGCGCGGCTACAGCCCGGGGCGCTTCTCGTTCAACGTCAAGGGCGGGCGATGCGAGGCCTGCGCGGGCGACGGGATCATCAAGATCGAGATGCAGTTCCTGCCCGACGTGTACGTGCCGTGCGAGGTCTGCGGCGGCAAGCGATACAACCGCGAAGCGCTCGAGATCCGCTACAAGGGCAAGACCATCGCCGACGTGCTCGAGATGACCGTCGAGGAGGGTCTCGCGTTCTTCACCAACGTGCCAGCGTGCGAGGCGAAGCTGCGCACGCTCAACGACGTGGGGCTCGGCTACGTGCACCTCGGTCAGCCCGCGACCACGCTTTCCGGTGGCGAGGCGCAGCGCATCAAGCTCGCGACGGAGCTGTCGCGCCGCGCGACGGGGCGGACGCTGTACATCCTCGACGAGCCGACGACCGGTCTGCACTTCGCCGACGTCGAGCGCCTTCTCGAAGTCCTGCACCGTCTGGTGGACGCGGGGAACACCGTCGTCGTGATCGAACACAACTTGGATGTCGTGAAGACCGCCGACTGGATCATCGACTTAGGTCCGGAGGGCGGCAAGGCCGGTGGCGAGGTGATCGCCGAGGGAACGCCGGAAGCCGTTGCGAGGTCGCGCCGGTCGTTCACGGGACGCTATCTACGCGAACTGCTAGCGACCGGCGAAGTTCGCGGCATCGCATAGGCGCCTACCCCGAGGCGCTAGGCGCCGCCTTTCCACTTGCAGCCGGAGTCGTGTAGCTGAAGCGGGCGCCACTGCCCGTCGACGAGCGCCTCGAGCCGATAGACGCTTGCATCGCCGCGCCGGATCGCGGCCGCGATCGTGTCGTCGATCGCTGCGCTCCACCAGCGCGCATCGCGTGGCGGCTGGTTCCGGCATACATCTGGGTTGTTCTTCGTCAGCTCACTGGTTTTCCGTTCGAGCGTGACCGTGCCGCTCGTGGTGAGCCTGATAGCTTCTGGGCCCGCGGTCGTGCCTCCCGATAGATAGAGGATCCTTTGGAATCCGTCATCGATCGCGTAGCGGAATTCGGTGTCCGAAGGAGTGAGTTGGTAACCGCAGTTCGAGCCCGGACGGTTCGGGCCATCCGTCATCTGCGATTGACAGCTGATCCGGTCGAATTGATCCAGGCCCACGAGCGCGATGAGGACGAGCGCCCCGAGCACCGCACCCGCCACGATCGCCGTTCGTAGCCCCCGCGGTCTGTTCGCGACCACGATGTATCAGACTAGGCGCACGGCGTCGCTACCATCTCGCCCAGGTGACGCTTCCGTTCTCCCCGATCGATGCCGCGATCCTGCTACTCATCGCGGCTGCGGTGTGGGGTGGTTATCGCTCCGGATTCATCGCGACGACGTACGGACTCGCGACGTGGGTCGTGTCGTTCGCGGCGGCCGTCCTGTTCCAGGCGCAGGCGGGTCAGCTGGTCGAGAAGCTGGGCGTGCTCCCCGCTACGGCGCGGCCCATCGGGTTCATCGTCGTCCTCGTCTTCGTCGAAGCGCTCTTCTCCCTCGCCGGGTTCTTCGCGCTGACCCCGATCGTGCGCGCGGTCCACCGCGCGCGTTCGTTCGAGGTCGCCGATCGCGTGCTCGGAGTCTTCCCCGCCACAGCCCGCGCGCTGTTCGTCATGGGGATCGTCCTCGCGGCGTTCGTCGTGTCGCCCGTAAGCAACGACCTCAAGGCTGCGGTCGAAAGCTCGCGCATCGCGCGCGGGCTCATCGACCAGATCACCGGACTACAGCCCACGCTCGCGAGGCTGTCGGGGCAGCTCGGCGAGAACGTGCCGCTGTTCGTCACCAAGCTCGGCGAAGATCAGAGCGAAGCACTCGACCTTCCGAGCGACCTTCAGCTCACGGCCGATCCCGCTGCGGAGCGGCAGATGTTGGACCTCGTCAACGAGGAGCGGACTGCGGTGGGCCTTCGCGCCTTAACGTGGGACGATCGCCTCCTGCCCGTGGCGCGGCAGCACTCCGAGGAGATGTTCAAGCTGAAGTACTTCGCGCATCAGTCACCGGTGAGCGGCTCGCCGTTCGATCGACTCAAGGCCGCGGGCATCACGTACACGCGCGCGGGCGAGAACCTCGCGTATGCGCAGTCGGTGTCGGTCGCGCACCGCGGCCTCATGCAAAGCCAGGGGCACCGGGAGAACATCCTGCGGCCGGAATTCACGCGCATCGCGATCGGCGTTATCTCGGCGGGGCCGTACGGGCGCATGTTCACGCAGCTGTTCGTCACGCCCTGACCGCGTGGCCGCCTTGACGCTCGCGGACCTGGTCGCCAACGGCACGATGTCGCCGGAGATCGCCGCGACGCTGACCGCGGCAGCGCGCGGACGACACTCCTTCCTCGTCGTCGCGATACCGCGGCTCGCCGGCAAGAGCACGGTCATGGCCGCGATGCTGGCTCAGGCGCCGAACGGAGCGCCGATGAAGACGGTCGGCGACGATGGCCTCGACATCGACGCGCTCGCGGCCGCCAGCGCCGGCGGCTACCTCGTCATCCCGGAGATCAGCGAGTACGCCGTCACGCCCGGATACATCTGGGGCGCGCCGGTCCGGCGCGTGTTCAGCAATATCGGGAAGGCCGTCGCGCTGGCGGCCGCGCTGCACGCGCCGGGCGCCGCTGAGGCCATGGAAGTCGTGAGCCGCGGCAACCGCGTGCCGGACGAGCAGGCCGCGCAGATCGCGCTCGTCGTGTACATCCGCTCGCTTGGCCGGGACTGGCGCGAGCCGACCGGGCGCAGGATCGCGACCGTCCACGAGGTGGTCGGAGTACGCGGGGGTACGGCCGAGACCCGTCTGCTCCACCGCTGGGACGAGGGCACCGACCGGTTCGAGGCCGTCGCGCAGCCGCGGCGCAGCGGGTGATCTGATCGTCGCGTTAGCATGGTGGTCGACCGATATCCGGATGAGGTGAAGCGATGATCGAGATGACGCCCGTAGCCGCCGAGAAGCTCCGCGAGATCCGCGGCACCGACCCTTCGCGCGCCTTCCTTCGGATGTACGTCGCCGGCAAGAGCTGCTGCTCGACCCAGTTCGGACTCGCCTTTGACGCGAGCGCGGACGAGGCGGACACCGTCAGCGACGTCGCGGGCATCCCGCTCGCCGTCGATCCGGTGAGCCAGCCCTTCGCCGACGGCGCCGTCATCGACTTCGTCGACGGCCCCGAGGGCACGGGATTCATGGTGCGCAATCCGACCTTGGGTGGCGGCTGCTCCTGCGGGGGCCGCGGCTAGCCGACCGTCCCGGCACGCGTAGCGATTAGTCCGCGGCGGAGAGCGACTCCCACAACACGTCCGCGATGTGCCGCACCTTCACGCGCTGGTCGCGCGCGTCGAGCCCACCGCGAAGGTGTGTCAGGCAGCCGGGGTTGTCGGTGATCACCACGTCGGCCCCGGTCGCCGTGATGTTCGCGAGCTTCGCCTCCAACACGAAGTTCGCGACATCGGGATGCTCGAACGAGAACGTGCCGCCGAAGCCGCAGCACACCGCGGAGTCCGCCATCTCGGTCAGCTGGACCCCCGCGACGCGGCGCAGGAGCTCGCGGGGCTCGTCGCGCAGGCCGAGGACGTTCGCTGACTGGCAGGCGTCGTGATACGTCGCGCGGATCGCAAGCGGTCGTCCAGTCGCGCCGCGCTCGATCGCGAGGTCGTACGCGAACTTCGTGAATGACACGATCCGCTCGCCGAGCCGGCGCGCCCGCTCGGCCCACTCTGCTTCGTCAGCCAGGATCCGCTCGTAGTCCTGGGCCATCGTTATCGCGCATGACGACGATGGGGCGACGAGCTTGTCGGCCTGAACCCGCTCGAGCGCGGCGATCATCTCCTTCGCCATCGCCCGCGCGTTCTGGCGGTCGCCGCTGTTCATGTGCGGCAGACCGCAGCAGCGGCGGCCCTCGACCACGTGCACGTCGGCGCCGAGCGCCTGGAGCGTCCGCGCTGCCGCATAGCCGGCTCCGGGCAGGAAGTGGTCGACGATGCAGGAGGGAAAGAGCCCGACATGGACGACCGGATCGGTCGGGTTCGTCTGCGTGATCTCGCGGGCGCGGTAGTGGAGCGGCTGCTCGGCCACCGCCGGCAGGCTCTTCTCCTTCCCGAGGTCGCCGAACGGCAGGCGCACCAGGCTTCCATGCCGGAGCGGTCCCTGCAGTGCCGAGAGCCAGCCGGTCATCCGGTCGATGCGCTGCGGCGTGGTCCATTGCGACAGCGCGATGCGCTTCGCCCACGAGATGCCCGTGCGCTGCACGGCGAGCGCGCGCACGTCGGTGATGAGCGACGCGATCGGGATGCCCACCGGACACACCGTGTCGCAGGCGTTGCAGCCAACGCACATCTGCTGCTCGTACGCGACGCTGTCGAGCCCGTGGTGGAACGGAGAGACGACGAGCCCGATCGGTCCGGTGTAGATGTGGCCGAACACATGCCCGCCCACCACCTGATAGGTGGGGCATACGTTGCTGCAGGCGCCGCACTTGATGCAGCGCAGCGCCTCGCGGAAGGCGGGATCGTCGCGCATCGCTGTGCGGCCGTTGTCGATCAGGACGAAATGCAGCTCCTTTGGACCGTGGACGCCGATCTGCGTCTTGAGCTCGATATCCGCGGAACGCGACGGCCCGGTGATGAACTGCGTGTACGTGCTGATCTTCTGGCCGGTCGCGCTCCGCGCGAGCAGCTTGAGCACAGCGGCCGCGTCGTCGAGCGACGGTACGACCTTCTCCACACCGACGATCGCGATGTGCACCGCCGGCAGGCTCGTCGCGAGGTCGGCGTTGCCCTCGTTCGTCACGAGCACCAGGGTGCCGGTGTCGGCGATGAGGATGTTGCCGCCGGTGATCCCGATGTCGGCCTTGAGGAATGATCCGCGCAGCTCTTCGCGCGCGACCGCGACCAGGGACGCGGTGTCGTCGCTGACGGGGTGCCCGACCACCTTCGAGAAGAGGACCGCGATCTCTTCGCGCGTCTTGTGGATCGCGGGGGCGATCAGATGCGAGGGCCGCTCGCCGGCGAGCTGGATTATCCACTCGCCGAGGTCCGTCTCGACCGCGGTGATGCCGTTCGCGGCAAGGTGCTCGTTGAGCTGGATCTCCTCGGTGACCATCGACTTCGACTTCACGACGAGCTTCGCCTTCTTGGCGCGGCAGATCGCCGTGACGACCCGGCGCGCCTCCTCGGCGTCGACCGCCCGGTACACCTTCGCGCCGACCGCCTCGGCCTCCCGCGTGAACTGGTCGATGAGCGCCGGGAGATCGTCGACCGCGCGCTTCTTGCGCTTGGTCAGGTCGGCGCGCAGGCGCGGCCAATCGACCTCGCGCATGCGGTCGGCGCGCCGCAGGCCGAGCGCCGGGAGCGCTCGGCGGAGGGCGACACGCAGGCGGTCGGAGTCGAGGGCGCGGTCGAGCTTGCGGCGGAACTCGGTCTTTGAGGCGGTCACGAGAGCAGCAGGTAGCGGATCCAGATGTCGAGGGTGCAAACAAGCATCGTCACGAATGTCGCCGGCACACCGTAGCGCAGGTAGGTCATGAACGAGATCGGGTGGCCCCGTGCCTCGCTCATGCTGCTGACCACGACGTTCGCGGACGCGCCGACGATCGTCGCGTTCCCGCCGATGTTCGCGCCGAGGACGAGCGCCCAGATGAGCGGTTCGACGTTCACATTGTGTCCGAGCTCTTGCACCAGTGGGATCATCGTGATGGTGTAGGGGATGTTGTCGACGATCGCCGAGAGGAATGCACTCATCCACAGAACGAGCAGGGCGGCGACGTCGGTTCGGCCCCCCGTCAGCGCGAGCGCCTCCTTCGCGAGATCGCTGATGATGCCCGCCTTCACGACGGCTCCGACGACGATGAAGAGACCAATGAAGAAGAGCAGAGTCGACCACTCCACGCTCTTCAGCACCTCGTGCACGTCTTCTTTCGCCAGGATCATCAGTACGACCGCTCCCGCGAGCGCGATCGTGGCGCCCTCAAGTCCGAGGGTGCGCGCAAACAAGAACCCGACGATCGTCACCGCTAGGACGCCAAGGCCGACGCGCATCAGGTGCGGGTCTTCGATCTTGCGCTCTGCGACGACGAGCCGCGCGATGTCCTCCGGCTCGAGCGCCTGCACCGCGCCCGCGAGCTCCTTGCGGAACAGCCACCGGGCGAATCCGAGGTACACGATGAGCGCGGCGATCGCCGCCGGCGCCGCGTTCAAGAGGAAGTCGTTGAAGTCCTTGTTCAAGCGGCTGCCGATGATGATGTTCGGCGGGTCTCCGATGAGCGTCGCAGTCCCCCCGATGTTCGAGGCGAGGATCTGCGAGATCAGGAACGGCACCGGGCTCATCCCGAGGCGTTCGGCGACGAAGAACGTGACGGGTGTCATGAGCACGACGGTAGTGACATTGTCGAGGAGCATGCTCGCGACCGCGGTGATGAGCGAGATGAGCACCATGAGGCGATACGGTCGTCCCTCGGCGCGTCGCACCGCCTCCACCGCAAGCCACTGGAAGATGCCTGTCTTACCGAGAATGTTGGCAATGATCATCATGCCGGCGAGCAGGAAGATCACGTTGAAGTCGACGATCTCCTCTGAGAAGGCCTCGTGCTGGTCGACAAGCTTGAGCCCGATGACGATGACCGCCCCGAGCAGCGCCGCAAGTGTCCGGTGCAGGCGCTCCGTGACGATGAGCGAGTAGATCACGAGGAAGACGCCGCCCGCGAGGAGCTCTTCCGCTCTCATCCCGCGCCAGTATCACTGCCGCGCTGCGCGTACGCGCGGTCGAGCAGATCCATGAGATGTACGACCTCGACCGGGGCGCGCGACGCGCGCAGGCCCGCGGCGATCTGCATCTGGCAGCCGGGGTTCGCGGTCACCAGCAGCTCGGCGCCGCTGCGCATGATGTGGCCGACCTTGCGCTCGAGGAGCTTGGCCGAGAGCTCCGGCTGCGTGACGTTGTAGGTGCCCGCGCTCCCGCAGCACCAGTCGGCCTCGACGAGCGGCATCACCTGCAGCTCAGGGATGGCTGCCAGGAGCGCGCGTGGCTGCTCCCGCACGCGCTGTCCGTGCAGCAGATGACACGGATCGTCGTACGCGACGCGAGCGCGGAGCGGGCCGGGTGCTGCCGTGAGGCCGGCGTCCGCCAGGAACTCGCTCGCGTCCTTCACGCGCGAGGCGAACCGTGCTGCGCGCTCTGACCACGCCGGGTCGTCCTTCAGGAGCCAGCCGTACTCCTTCAGTGCGGCGCCACAGCCCGCCGCGTTCACGATGAATGCGTCGACCTCGAGGTCCTCGAGGGACGCGATGTTGCTTCGAGCGAGCGCGCGCGCGTCGCCGCGCTCGCCCGCGTGGGCGTGAAGTGCGCCGCAGCACGTCTGGGTCTCCGGCACGATCACCTCGAAACCGTTGCGCGCGAGAACGCGCGCGGTCGCTGCGTTCGTGTCCGCAAAGGCCGCGCGCATGACGCAGCCGGTGAAGAGCGCGACGCGGCCGCGGACACTGCCCTGCGCGGAATACGTGGCTGGCAGCGCGCGCGATGACGCGCGGTCTGGGACGAGATCCAGGAGTGCGGCGAGGCGGCCCGCGAGCCCGACGCGTGTGCCGATCGCGCGCAAGACCGCCGCGGCCCCGAATCGCTTCGACAGCACGGAGAAGTGCGCGAACGTGCCGAGGACGGCCGGGCGTGGCAGCAGGAAGTGAAAGGCGGCCAAGCGAACGAGGCGTTCCGAGAGCGAGCGCGGGCGTGCGGCCTCGATCTGCGAGCGCGCACCCTCCATGAGCTTGCCGAACTCGACGCCCGACGGGCACGCGGTCTCGCACGCGCGGCAGTCGAGGCACCCGTACATGTGGCGCTCGAAGGGATCGCTCGCCACCTCGACGCGGCCCTGCCACACGGTCTCCATGAGGCGAATGCGGCCGCGCGGCGAGTCCATTTCGACGCCGAGCACCGCATACGTGGGGCAGGTCGGCAGGCAGAACCCGCAGTGGACGCAGCGCTGGAGCAGCTCTGGGGACGGCGCGTCGATGTTCGGATAACCGGTCATCCCGCCGCCGATCGCCCGGGCTCGAGGATGCCACGCGGGTCGAAGGCCTCCTTCAGGCGATGCATGAGGAAGCGGCCGGCTGGTTCGGCATCGCCCCACGCCCCGAGGCGCGCCCGCAGGGACTCGGGCCGCCGCTCGACGCGGGCCGACCCTCCGCAGACGTGCGCGGCCGCGAGCAGGGCGTCGGTGCCGCCGAGCACGACAGCATCCTCGCCGCGGAGCGCGACACGCACGATGCCGCTCGCCGCGTCGGCGACCAGCTGGGTGAAGCCTTCAAGTCGGGCCGCGGCCGCCGCGAACGCGGGCTGCGCGGCGAGGGGCAGCGCCGCGCGCACCACGGTGCCCTCCGCGCGGATCGAGACCTCATTCAACGTCTCGAGGACCGCGGGCACCCCGTCGTGGCGCTGCGCGCTGGCCCCGTGCGTCCGTGCGGCCTGGTCCAGGAGATCGAGCGTGCGCGCCACGGGGGCCGCGTCCCCGTCGGCTTGCACCAGCAGCTCCCACGCGCTGTCGGGCCCGCCGGAGATGGCAAGCGCCGCGGGACGCGCCGAGGTGCGCACGATCGCATCGGCCACCGCGAACGCATCGGCACCTCGCTTGAACCGGGCGTGCGCACCCGCGCTGACCGGCGGTCGCGGCAGCACTTTGAAGGTGCATTCGACGATCACGCCGAGCGTGCCGAGAGATCCGACGAAGAGCTTGTTGAGGTCGTAGCCAGCGACGTTCTTGACCACGCGGCCGCCGGATCGCGCGATGGTGCCGTCGCCCAGCACGGCCGTCGTGCCGATGAGCAGGTCGCGCACGCCGCCATACCGCGCGCGCCAGAAGCCGGTGCTGTTCGCCGCAACGATCCCACCGATCGTTGCCGCGTCGGCGTATGGTGGGTCGAGCGGCAGGAACTGTCCCGCGAGCGCGAGCGCATCACGCAGGTCGGCGAAGCGCGTGCCTGCCGCGACGGTGACCGTGAGGTCGGCGGGAACGTGCGCGACGACGCCAGCGAGCGCGGTCGTATCCAGCACCGCGTCGGTCGGGAGCAGATCGCCGATGTGATCCTTGGTCCCTGCGCCGCGGATGCGCAGCGTGCGCGATGCACCTGCGGCCTCCGCGACCGCGCGCGCACACGCGGCGGCGTCCGCGGGTTGGATGCGAGCGGTGGCGACCGTCAACGCCTGGCGGCGAGCTGGAACTCGCGGCAACGGCTCGGGGTGGGGAAGATCTTTCCGGGATTCGCGAGACCGGCCGGATCGAAGACGGCTTTCACGCGTCCCATCGTCGCGATGTCGTCGGCGCTGAACTGCAGCGGCATGAAGCAGTTCTTCTCCATGCCGACGCCGTGCTCACCGGTTATCGAGCCGCCCGCAGCGACGCAGGCTTCGAGGATCTCGAGGCCGGCCTGCTTCACGCCCTCAAGCTCGCTCTCGTTCGCGAACAGGATGAGCGGATGGAGGTTGCCGTCGCCGGCGTGAAAGACGTTCGCGATGCGCACGCCGTGGCGCTCGGCGACCTCGCGCACGATGCGCAGCACGCCGGGCAGCCGCGTGCGTGGGATGACGCCGTCCTGCACGTAGTACGCGGGCGCGAGCCGACCCATCGCCGCGAACGCGCCCTTGCGACCGGCCCAGAGACGGTCACGCTCCAGCGTCGTCGCGGCGCGCCGCACCGTCGTCGCGCCGTTCGCGCGGCAGATGTCCTCGATGCGCGTCGCGGCGTCATCGAGTCCGTCGCGGAGGCCATCGACCTCCATCAGGAGGATGCCGCCCGCGTCGAGCGGGTAGCCCGCACCGACCGCGGCCTCGACCGCTTCCGTCGCGAGCTGGTCCATGAGCTCGATCGCGCTCGGCACGATGCCCGCGGCGATGATGGCCGAGACGGTCTCCGATGCGCCGTCCATCGTCGGGAATGCCGCGAGGATGGTCCGCTTGTCCTCCGGCAGCGGCGTCAGGCGCACGGTGACCTCCGTGACGATCCCGAGCGTTCCCTCCGAGCCGACGAACGCGCCGATGAGGTCGTAGCCCTCGTACTCGACGGCCTTTCCGCCGAGGCGCACGACGGTGCCGTCGGAGAGGACGATCTCGAGCCCTGTGACGTGATTCGTCGTGACGCCGTACGCGAGTGTGTGCGGACCGCCGGAGTTCTCGGCGACGTTGCCGCCGATCGTGCAGGCCTTCTGGCTCGATGGATCGGGAACGAAGTAGAGACCGTGCGGCGCAGCGGCGGTGGAGAGATGCAGGTTCACCAGACCGGGCTGAACGACGGCGCGCAGGTTGGCGACGTCGATCTCGAGGATCCGTGACATGCGCGCGAACGAGACGACGACGCCGCCCTCGACCGGGATCGCGCCCCCGGAGAGGCCCGTGCCGGCCCCGCGCGGGACGATCGGCACGCCGTGCTGGTGACAGAAGCGCGAGAGCTTCGCGACGTCGGTGGTGTCGATGGGGAGGACGACGGCATCGGGTGTCGCGGTGTCGACCGCGCCGTCGTATTCGTAGATGAGGAGGTCTTCGCGCGTGCCGAGGACCTTGTCCTCGCCGAGGAGGTCCGTCAGGCCGCTGACGAGCGCTGCCCCGCGGAGTCCCGCGCGGACCGTCACGCCGGCGGCTCGGGCTTTTCGCGGACCGCGGCGGCGAGCTCCGACGCCGAGCGTCGCAGCAGCGGGACGAGCTCGGTGCAGCGCTGCCGCGTGAGTCGATTCGCCGGTGCCGAGATGGAGAGCGCACCGATGAGCTCGTTCGGCCCGCCCATCACGGAGACGGCAACGCAGCGGACGCCGTCGTCGTACTCCTCGTCATCGATGGCGTAGCCGCGCTCGCGGATCTCTTCGAGCGCGCGCCGCAGCACCGCGTGGTCGACGATCGTGTGCGGCGTGTACGGACGGAGCTCGAGCCGGTCGAGGACGCCGTCCCGGCGCGCCGCCGGAAGCGCCGCGAGCAGCGCCTTGCCCGCGCCCGTCGCGTGCAGCGGGACGCGGTTGCCGACCTGCGTGAAGAGACGCACCACCTGCGGGCTGGGGATCGTCTCGATGTACACGGCGGCGAGGTCGTCCAGGACGACGAGGTTCGCCGTCTCGCGCGTCGCCTCGGTGATCGCGCGCAGCACCGGCCGGACGCGAAGGCGGAGCTCGCCGAAGCGCGACCGCCCCTCAGCCAGCGTCGCGAGCTTCGCGCCCGCGTAGTAGCGGCTGGTCTCCGGGTTCTGGCGCACATAGCCGCGACGCAGGAGCGTAGATAGGAGACGATGGACGGTACTGACATGCAGGGTGGTGCGCGCCGCGAGCGCGGTGATCGAGACCTCACCCTCGGCCGCCGCGAGCGCCTCGAGCAGGTCGAGCGCCCGATCGACGGACTGCACCGATCGCCGGGCTCGCTTCGGGGCCGGAACGTTGTCTTTCGCTTCGCGCAAAGATCCCTCCGCCGCGTGAAAGGATAGCCGCTGGACCCCCAGCCATGAACAAGGAAGAGCGCCGCGAGAGCCTCGAGGCCCAGGTCGCGTCCTTCCCGGACGCGCCCGGCGTCTACCTGTTCAAAGACACCCGTGGCCGCGTCCTTTATGTGGGGAAGGCCGACGTGCTGCGCGACCGCGTCCGCGCCTACTTCGGCCCGAGCTTGGACGTCCGCCACATCCGGATGGTCGAGCGCGCCGAACGGGTGGAGTACTCCGTCACCGGGTCGATCTCCGAGGCCTACCTTCTCGAAGCGAACCTCATCAAGCAGCACAAGCCCCGCTACAACATCCGCCTCAAGGACGACAAGTCCTATCCCTACGTGAAGATCACGCTCGGCGAGGACTTTCCCCGGATCCTGCGAACGAGGTCCCTTGGCGACCGCACCGCGCGCTACTTCGGGCCGTTCGCGAACGCGAAGTCGGTGGATCAGTCGCTGGATCTCCTCCAGAAGCTGTTCCCGTACCGCACCTGCAAGCTCACGATCCTCGCGGGTGACGAGGGCAAAGGACGCACCGTACCGCCCAGCGCGCTTCCCGGCGGGCGGCCGTGTCTCCTGTTCCACCTGAAGCGCTGCACCGCGCCGTGCGTGGGCAACACCACCAAGGACGAGTACCGCGCGACGATCGACAAGAGCGTGCTCTTCCTCGACGGACGTTACGAGCCCCTCGCGCGCGCGACGCGCCGGGAGATGGAGACCGCCGCGGAGGCGCTGGAGTTCGAGCGCGCGGCCGCGCTGCGCGATCGTCTCACCGCGATCGACCGGACCCTGGACCGGCAGGAGGTGCATGCGTACAAAGGAGACGACTTCGATGTTCTCGCGGCCGCCATCGACGAGGGCGACGCGGTGGTGCAGCTCTTCCGCGTGCGAGACGGCACGATCGTCGGGCGCGACCACTTCGCGCTGGAGGGTTCCGAGGGCGCGGGTCCTTCAGAGGTCATCGCGTCGTTCCTGCGACAGCACTACAGCGCGGCGACGATGCTGCCGCCCGAGATCGTGACGCCGAGCGCGCTGCCCGAAGCCGGGTCGCTCGAGGCGTTCCTCACCGAGCGCCGTGGCGGGCCTGTGCGCCTGCACCTGCCGCAGCGGGGGAAGAAGCGACACCTCGCGGAGAACGCCGAGCGCAACGCGAAGGAGGCACTCGACCAGGAGCGCGTTCGCTGGCTGGCGGACCGCGGGAAGACCGACGTCGCGCTGCGCGAGCTGCAGGAGGCGCTCGGTCTCGAGGGACCGCCCAAGCGCATCGAGTGCTACGACGTGAGTCACATGCAGGGCACGAGCGTGGTGAGCTCGATGATCGTCTTTGAGGATGGTCGGCCGGCGAAGTCGCAGTACCGCCGCTTCCGCGCGCGCATCACCGACCGCAATGACGACTTCGCGAACATGCGCGAGACGCTGAAGCGGCGATTCGCCCGAAGCGCATCGCCGCAGGCGCAGTCGTCCTGGCCGCTGCCGGACCTTGTCATCCTCGATGGCGGTAAAGGTCAGCTCTCAGCGGGTCTCGAGGCGCTCGCGGAAGCCGGGCGGCTACAGATCCCGATCGCCGCGCTCGCGAAGGAGCGCGAAGAGCTCTTCGTGCCCAACCGTCCGGATCCGATCTTGCTGCCACGGACCGCGCAGGGTCTCTACCTCGTGCAGCGCATCCGCGATGAAGCGCACCGCTTCGCAGTCACGTACCACCAGAAAGTGCGCTCGCGCCGCGCGATCCGCTCGATCCTCGACGACATCGCGGGCGTGGGCCCGGCTCGTAAGCGCGCGCTGCTGCGGAAGTTCGGCTCGGTGCGAGCGATGCAGGAGGCGCCCGTCGAGGAGCTCGCCGCCGTCGGCGGCGTCGGCCCCGCGCTCGCCGAGCGCATCAAGCTGGCGATCACGTCCTGATGCTCGTGAAGCGCGCGGGTCTGGACGACCTCAGCGCGGTGGCGCCGCTGTTCGACGCGTATCGCGAGTTCTACGAGCAGTCGGATCTGGTGGCGGCACGGGCTTTCCTGGCCGATCGTCTGCGCCATGAGGAGTCCGTGATCTTCATCGCGGTCGCGGAGGACGGCCACGCGCTGGGGTTCACCCAGCTGTACCCGTCCTTCTCGTCGGTCTCGCTGAAGCGCCTGTGGATCCTCAACGACCTCTTCGTGGCAGCGGACGCGAGGCGCCAGGGTGTCGCCAGGCGCTTGCTCGAACGCGCCAGGGAATGGGCGGTCGAGACCGATGCCAAGGGGCTGATCCTGACGACGGCCGTGACCAACCGCCCCGCGCAGGCCCTCTACGAGTCATGCGGCTGGAGACTGGACGACGAGTTCAAGCATTACCAGCTGCTGTTCTGACGCTGACCGCCGGGCGGGCAAGGAAGTGTGATCCGTGACGCTGTTCTTCACCTCATCGTTTCGATATCTCGGCTACAGAACCGTAAGGAACGCTTGACTTTCATTTAGGCCGACGCGCATCTTCGCTATATGGCAAATCCGGTCGTTGCGAAGTGCCCCATCTGCGCCGCACAGCTCAAGGTCGTGCGCCTCGAATGCGACAGCTGCGGCACACGGCTGGAGGGCTCGTTCTCACTCGGACGCTTCCACGCCCTCTCACCGGAGCAGCTCGAATTCCTCGAGACATTCATCCGCGCGCGCGGCAGCATCAAGGACGTCGAGCGTGAGCTGGGGATCTCGTATCCGACGGTGCGCTCTCGCCTTGACGCGATGATCCGGGCGCTGGGCTTCCCCTCGCAGGCCGAGCCCGACCGTGAGAGCGAGCGCCGCAAAGGGATCCTCCGTGAGCTGGCCGAGGGCCGCATCGCGGCGGACGACGCCGCGAATCTCCTCGAGAGCGAGCCGAGCAAATGAGCGAGAAGCGCCGAGACCCCGACGACGCGGACGATCCCGACGCCACGCAGGACCTTTCCGGAAAGGACCGCGAGGCCGGACCCGACGCCGAGCGCGGACCCTGGGCATCGCGGGAGCGCCGCGAGGAGCGTCGCGCCGAGCGTGAAGCGCGACGCGCCGGGCGAGACGCGGAGCGCGAGGCACGTCATGCCGAGCACGCGTCGCGCCGGGCCGAGCACATGTCACACCGCGTCGAGTTCAGCTCCGGCCCCGCCGCATTCAAGATCGATGGACGCGACTTCGACCCCGGGCAGTTCGCGCGCGCGTTCGTTGGGGACTTCGTCGGCGATGTCGGCGGCGAGAGCTACTCCGAGACCGTCGAAGAGCGTTTCACCTTTAGCGGGACACCGAGACTTCACGTCCGCAACGTGTCCGGAGAGACGTCGATCATCGCGACGGGCGCGCCCGGGGAGATCCGGGTCGTCGCGCGCAAGCGCGTGAGCGCGAGCAGCGAAGATCGTGCGAAGCGGCTGCTGCAGAACCTCGAGGTGCGGATGGAGAAGCACGACGACGAGCTCCTGGTGCAGCCGCACCTCTACGAGCAGGAGCGTGGCTGGCTGGATCTCTTCCGCGGCAAGCGCTTCCGCGTGGACTTCGACATCACCGTGCCGGCCGAATGCGCGGTCGACGCGCAGACCGTCAGCGGTGAGCTATCGATCGAAGGGACACGGGGGCCGGTCGAGATCCAAACGGTCTCCGGCGACGTTCGCGTGGAGGACGCCCAGGGGCCGATGCGGCTGAAGTCGGTCAGCGGCGATGTCGATTGCCGGCGGTACGTCGGGCACTTCGAGGGCAACACCGTGAGCGGCGATGTCACGCTCGGCGCAGTCCGGCTCAGGTCGACCCAGCTCCACACCGTCAGCGGCGACGTCCAGATCGACGGTCGCCTCGATCCGCGGAAGGAGCATCGCTTCAAGACCATCAGCGGCGATGTCGAGCTCGATCTCGCGGAGCCGGACTCGACGATCGACTACCGCACCGCGAGCGGCGACGTCGAGTGCGAGCTGCCCGCGCGCATCGTCAAGCGCGGCCGCAAGGAATACAGCGTCGTGATCGGCGGGGGCCACGGTCACGTCGGCGTGAAGACCATGAGCGGCGATCTCACCGTGCGCGGCACGAGTGTGTCGATGCCGAGGGACACCGCCGAAGAGTCCTCGGCCGAGGACGCCGCGATGGCCGACGTCGAGCGGACGCAGCCGATGGACACGTCGTCCCGAGAAGAAGTGCGCGCGGTGCTCGAGCGCCTTGCGCGCGGCGAGCTCGGCGTGGACGACGCCGCAGCCGCGCTGGACGCCGCGCGCCGGGGACGCTGACGTGCCGAGCGACGAGGGCAAGCAGGTCCTGAGCCTGCTCGCCGAAGGCAAGATCGATGTCGAGCAGGCTTTCCGCCTGCTTCGCGCGCTCGGCGACATCGATGAACGGCCGCGCGGTGCAGTTCCGTCGACGCCGCCCGTTCCGCCGATGGCCCCCGAGCCGCCGCTCCCACCCGGCGCCCGTGGGCGCATCCTGCGCATCCGCGTCACCGAGAACGGTCAGCAGAAGGTCAACGTCGCGATCCCGCTCGCGATCGCGCGGGTGGGGAAGATGAAGCTCGCGTCGAGCGGACTCGTGCGTGGTCATCTTGCGAAGTTCGGGATAGACCTCGACGAGCTCCTGCGGACCATCGACTACCCGGGCAAGTTCGTCGATATCGCGGACGACGAGGACCGGGTGGAGATCTTCGTCGAATGAGAACGACGTAGCGTGACCGCCGCCGTCGTGGCGACGGGTCTGGTCAAAGAGTTCGAGAAGGGTCGGCACACGCTGTGGCAGCGCCTGCGCGGTGAGCCGGACCGCCGAACGCGCTTCCGCGCCGTCGATGGGATCGACCTGCGGGTCGAGACCGGCGAGATCTTCGGCCTCCTCGGACCCAACGGCGCCGGCAAGACGACGACGATGAAGATGCTCTCCACGCTGCTCGAGCCGACCAGCGGGAGCATCGAGGTGCTCGGGATCGACGTGGCGCGCCGTCCGCGCGAGGTGCGCGCGCGGCTTGGCGCGATGCTCTCCGGTGAGCGCAGCCTCTACTGGAAGCTCACCGGCCGCGAGAACCTCGAATACTTCGCCGCGCTGTACCACGTGCCGCCGAAAGAGACCAAAGCGCGGATCGACCGTTCGCTGGCGGCGGTGAAGCTCAGCGACCGCGAGGACGACTACGTCGAGCGCTACTCGACCGGAATGCGCCAGCGGCTCGCGCTCGCGCGCGCCCTCCTGCCAGATCCGCCGCTGGTCATCCTCGACGAGCCGACGGTCGGCCTCGATCCTCAGTCGGCGCGGGATCTTCGCGACCGGGTGCGCGATCTGCGCGCCCAGGGCCGCACCGTTCTCCTCACCACGCATTACATGGAAGAGGCGGACCAGCTGTGCGACCGCGTCGCGATCATCGATCACGGCAAGATCGTGGCGCTCGACTCGCCGGCCGCGCTGAAGCGGACGATCCGCGCGGAGGAGATCGTCCGGCTCGACATCAGCCTCGTCGGAGATGGGGCGGCGTTGCTCGAGCGTCTTGCGCGTGTCGGCACCGTCGCGCGCCACGAGCGGACCAACGGCACCCTTGCCGTGACCGTGCACTGCAAGTCTGCCCGCGAGCTGGTGCCCGCGGCGTTCGACGCGGCGCAGGCCACCGGCGCCACCGTGCGTCACGTCGAGGTCGTTCCCGTGACGCTCGAGGACGTGTTCCTGTCGCTCACCGGCCGCGCGCTCCGCGAATGACGCTCGCCGTCGCCGATCTCCGCGCGTTCGTCGCGACGGTCCGCAAGGAGCTGCGAACGGCCCGCCGCTATCCGACGCTGTGGCTGGGGCTGGTGTTCTGGCCGGTGCTGCTCCCCGCGTCGTTCGTGCTGATGGGCAAGGCGTATTCGGGGTCTGACCCGCAGGCCATCGCCGCATTCGCCGAGCGGTCCGGCACGGTCGAGGTCGCCGGCTTCGTGTTCGTGGGCTTCGCGATGTACATGTGGCTTTCGACGATCCTCTGGGGCCCGGGGACCGCGCTGCGGACCGAGCAGATGCGCGGCAGCCTCGAGGCGGTCTTCGTGACGCCGACGTCGCGCCTCGTCGCTCTCTTCGGACCGCCTGCTGCGGCCCTGCCCACGCTCGCGATGACGTTCGTGGTCATGGGCGCGGCGATGTGGATCCTGTTCGGCGTCGCGCTGCCGCTCGGTGGCGTGCTCCGCACGTTCGTCGTCATCGCGTTCGCGCTTCCGGCGCTCTACGCGATCGGCACGCTCTTCGCGGCGGGCGTCCTGCGCTTCGGCGAGATCGGACCGATCGTCCAGCTGGTGCGCGGCATCTTCGTCCTCGCGTGCGGCATCACGTTCCCGGTGCTGATGCTGCCCGGCTGGGCGCAGGCGGTCGCCTGGGTCCTGCCACCGACGTACATCGTCCAGGACATTCGCGCCGTCCTACTCCGTGGCCTCGGTCTCGGCGACATCGCGGTCGACCTGGCCATCACGGTCGGCCTCACCGCGGTCTTCGCGGCGCTGGCGATCGTGACCTTCCGCGTGCTCGAACGCGGCGCGCGCCGCAGCGGGATGCTCGGAAGGTACTGATGGAGGAGCTGCGCGCAGCCCTCGCGATCGCGCGCAAGGACATGCGAAACATGTCTCGTTACAAGTGGTCGATGCTCGCCACCATCTTCATGCCCCTCTATCAGGGGGTCATCCCGGCGCTCCTCTTTGGTGCGGCGTTCGCGGTCGGCGGTCGGGTTGTCGGCCTGGAGTCCTCGATCGGCACGGACAACCTCTCCGGCTTCGTCTTCATGGGAGGCGTCATCGCCGGCCTCGTCGGAACCACCTTTTGGGCGATGGCGATGTCGCTCCGCTGGGAGATGGACCTCGGCACGCTCGAGCCGACCTGGCTGACGCCGACGCGGCATGACACGATCCTCATCGGTCGCGCGATCTTCGGCGTGGCCCAGTTCGTCGTGGGCCAGGTCATTCTGTTCGCCATCGGCATCGCCTTCTTTGGGCTGCATTTCAGCCTGAACATCGTGTACGCGCTCCCGGCCCTCATCGTCGCGATCGTCGGAATGCTCGGCGTGGCCTATCTGCTCGCCGGGATCGTCCTACTCATTCGTGAGGCGAACTTCTTCATCGACTGCACGAACTTCCTCTACGGCATCGCCTCGGGCGTCTCGTTCCCGATCACGTTCCTCCCACTGGTGGCGCAGCCGGTCGCGCTGCTGCTGCCGACCACGTACGCGATGGATCTGCTGCGCCAGCACGCCCTCGGAGCGCGGCCGCTCTTCGATCCGACGCTCGAGTACGTCGGCCTCATCGCGACGACGCTCCTCGTGCTGCCCCTCGGCCGGTGGGCATTCGGCCGGGCGGAGCGCTCGATGCGCGTCCGCGGCACGCTCGGACAGTACTAGCGCGTCCCGCTAGGCTTACGCGGATGGGCATCATCTGGCGCGCGCTGATCAACGCCCTCGCCATCGTCGTGGCGGCCTACGTCGTGAATCTCTACTCGCCGGACTCGATCAAGTGGGGTCAGGTCGACTACGGCATGGGGGAGGTCGGCCGCTACCTGTCGCTGATCCTCACCGGTCTCGCGCTTGGCGTGGTGAACGCGATCGTCAAGCCCATCCTGGTCATGGTCTCTATGCCGATCACCTGCCTCACGCTCGGCCTGTTCATCCTCGTGATCAACGCGCTGATGCTGCTGCTGGTTTCGGCCATCCCGGGCCTGGGCTTCGTCGTGAACGGTTTCATCGTGGCGCTTGTCGCCGCGGTATTGATCTCCCTCGTCAGTTGGGCCCTCTCGATGGTCCTGCCCGACTGACGCCCGCCGCGTGATGGCGACGAAGGGTCCGCCCGATTTCGTCGTCGTGACGGGCCTCTCGGGCTCGGGCAAGTCGCAGGCGGTGAAGGTCTTCGAAGATCTGGACTACTACATCCTCGACAACCTGCCGCCGGCGCTCATGAAAACGACGCTCGAGGTCTGCCGCAGAGGCGGTCATCCGCGCGTCGCGTTCGTCATCGATGCGCGCAGCGGCGCGCTGTTCGCGGAGGCGAGCGCCGCGCTCGACGAGCTGGCCGCAGCCGGCGATCGGCCGCACATCCTGTTCTTCGACGCCTCCGACGAAGTTCTGCTCCGCCGCTACAGCGAAACGCGCCATCGTCATCCGCTCGAGAGTGCCGGTGGAGTTCAGCCGTCGATCGATGAGGAGCGACGCGTGCTGGTGGCGCTCCGCGCGCGCGCCGACAAGGTGATCGACACGACGCACCTCACGGTCAAGGACCTGCGCGACACGCTCCATTCGCTGTACGGTGGCGCCCAGACCGGCATGCTCGTCCACGTGACGAGCTTCGGGTACAAGAACGGCGTGCCACCCGGCGCCGATCTCGTCTTCGATGTGCGCTTCATGGAGAATCCGTTCTACATCCCGGAGCTGCGGCCGAAGACCGGTCGTGACGCGGCGGTGCGCGACTTCGTGCTCGGCCATCCGGCGACGCAGGAGTTCCTCACGCACCTCATGCCGTTCCTGAAGTTCGCGCTGCCCCGATACGAGGATGAGAAGAAGGCACGACTGGGCATGGCCTTCGGTTGCACCGGCGGATGGCACCGCTCGGTCGTGATCGCGGATGAGGTGGCCAGGCGACTCAAGGAGTTCTGGCCCGGAGAGATCACGGTCGACCACCGCGACATCGGGCGGCCGGAGGCAACGACCTGAGACGCGGCGTCACGCGCTCCGAGCGGTCGCCGCTGTCCGAAGAAGTGAAGGCCGAGCTCGC
>JBDUCG010000119.1:0-5956 GCA_040003565.1 Chloroflexota bacterium
GGTATCTCGCCGACACGCGTCCAGCCGAGCTTCGTGTACAGCTCCACGGCCTCGCTCTCGGCGATCGTGTCGAGCACGAGGAGCGTGCGCCCTTCCGTCAGCGCGAGCCGCTCGATCTCGCGCATCAGCGCGGTCGCGATGCCCTGGCGGCGCGCGGATCGGTGCACGAGGACCTTCGCGACCTCCGCGCGGTGGAGCGCGTTCGGCAGCTTCGCCAGGCGCAGCTGCGCGGTCCCCACGACGCGGCGGTCGAGCCGCGCCGCGATCACGAGCACATCACCGCGCACCACGTCGCGCTCGATGCTCTGCCACCAGGTCGCCGCGTCCTCGGGGCTGAACGGCGTGACGAAGCCGACGGAGGCGCCGCCCGCGACCACGTCGGCAAGGATCACGGCGAGGTCCGGGATCGCCGCATCGAACGTCGGCCCATCCAGACGAATGATCTCGAGCGTCATGCGACCGCCGGGATGACCTGCGTCGCGAACGCCTCGAGCGCATCCCAGTCGTACGGACCGCTCCGGACGGCGATGTTGAGGCGCTCGACGCCCGCATCGCGGTACTCGCCGAGCAGCTCGGCCGCCCGCGCCGGCGTTCCGCGCGCGAATCCCGTGAAGCCGCGCGCATCGGCGCCCCATTCCGCCTGGAATCGCTTCTCGCCGTGTGCCGCGCCGTTCGCGTCGGCGCCCATGTAGAAGCCCAGGTTGATCGTGCGCGCGATCGTGCTCCCGTCGCGGCCGACCTTCGCGCACCATTCGTCCAGGACCGCATTCTTCCGCTTCCACTCCGCGGGCGCGAGGTACGGAGCGTTCCAGCCGTCGGCAAAGCGTGCCGCGGTCCGCAGGGTGCGCTTCTCACCGGCGCCGCCGATCCAGAGCGGCAGACGGCGCTGCAGCGGCCGCGGGTTGTTCGGAGCGTGCGTCAACGTGTAATGCGTACCGGCGAAGTCGGCGAACGGCTCATCGAAGAGCAGCCGCAGCGCTTCGGCGTACTCCTCGAGCTGGTCCTCGCGTGTCTTGATGTTCGGGAAGTCATAGCCGAACGCGCGGTACTCGGGCTCGTTCCACCCCGCGCCGATCCCGCACTCGACGCGGCCGTTCGAGAGGTGGTCGATCGCCGTGATCGACTTCGCGAGCAGCCCCGGGTTGCGGTAGGCGATGCTGAAGACGAGGCACCCGACGCGCACGCGGGTGGTGTCCGCGGCCGCTGCGGTCAGCGTCGCGACGGATTCGAGACAGTCACCACGGCCATCCCGGTGGGGCGTCTCCTGAAAATGATCGGAGACCGAGAACCAGTCGAAGCCGCGCTCGTCGGCGAAACGCCAGAGGCGTCGCAGCTCGTCGAGCGGGCCGCCGAGGTGGCCGACGTGGATGCCGAATCTGATGCGGCGAGACTAATACCCGTAGTCGTACGGGTCGGCCGGCATCCCACCGGTCGGCGTGGGCATGTATGACGGCGCCGCGGTCGCGTTCGCCGGAGACGCCTTGGGAGCGCCGCTTCCACCCGAGCCGGCGGCGGCACACGCGGTGGTGGCCAGCAGCACCGCTGCGGCCAGGGCCAACAGAGCTCGTCGCATGGCGCTCACCTCCTGATACCGTTGATACGGGGAGGAGGCCCGAACGGATATGGGTCCCCTGGCCATCTTTGTGGTCATCGCCGCCTTCATCGTCATTTCCATCGCCGCACTCGGCTTTGCGCTGGTCGTCGCGCGAAGCGCGAGCCGGCCGCGTCCGGCGCTGCCGGTCAACTGCGGCGACTGCGTCTTCATGGTCCCACGGGCGAAGGTCTACCGGCGCGAGACGATCGAGAACGCCGAGGGCGTCATCGACTATCTCTGCGAGAAGCGCTGGATCGACATCACTCCGAACTCACCGCGCTGCGACCTCGGACAGAGCAAGACCCGCACGGCGTCGCCCGTCACATCGGGCTAGCCTTAGCGGCGTGACCTCCTTCGATGCCTTCGATGCCTACGTGCGCGCCCGCGAGCGCGAGTACATCGAGGAGCTGAAGGATCTCGTTCGGCTCCCCACGGTCTCGGCGCAGAAGACCGCGATCGACGAGACAGCGAGTGCCGTGCTCGCGCGCACGCGGCGCGCCGGCGTCGCTGCGGAAAGCCTGCACGTCGACGGCGGGCCACCGACGATCGTCGGTGAGACCGGCCGTGGCGAGCGCACGCTGCTCGTGTACGACCACTACGACGTGCAGCCTCCCGATCCGCTCGACGAGTGGAAGACGCCGCCGTTCGCGCCGACCGAGCGCGACGGCTTCCTGTTCGCTCGCGGCGTCTCCGACAACAAGGGCAACCTGATGGCGCGCCTGCAGGCGATCGAGGCCTACCGCGCGACCATCGGCGAGCTGCCGCTCCGCGTGCGCGTCCTCTACGAGGGCGAGGAGGAGATCGGCTCGGAGCATCTCGCCGCGTTCGTGGCGCGCAACGCGGACCGTCTCCGCGCCGACGGCTGCATCTGGGAGGCCGGATACAAGGACGCCGCCGGCCGTCCGACGGTCTCGCTCGGGCTCAAGGGCATCGCGTACTTCGAGCTGCGCGTGCGCGGCGCGAAGCAGGACGCCCACAGCTCGCAGGCGACCATCATCCCGAACGCCGCGTGGCGCCTGGTCTGGGCGCTCGCGACGCTCAAGAACGAGCGGGATGAGATCGTCATCGACGGACTGATGGACGCCGTGCGCAAGCCGACGCCGGACGAGATCCGCAGGCTCGAGGCGCTGCCGTTCGATGAAGAGGGCACCAAACGCATCCACGACGTGCCGCGCTTCATCCGCGGGCTCACCGGGACGCCGCTCAAGCTCAAGCACTTCTACGAGCCGACGTGCACGATCTGCGGCCTCACGTCCGGGTACTCCGGGCCCGGGTCGAAGACCGTCCTGCCGGCCGTTGCGAGCGCGAAGCTCGACTTCCGGCTCGTTCCGGACCTCACGCCGGAGCTCGTCGAGCGTCTCTTGCGAGCGCATCTCGAGCGGCACGGATTCGGCGACATCGAGGTCGTCGCGATGCACGGCGAGCGTCCTTCGCGCTGGCCCGCCGACTCCGATGTGGCGCGCGCCGCCGTCGCCGCGTGCCGCGCGACCTACGGCACCGAGCCGGTCGTCTATCCGCTCATGGTCGGCAGCGGGCCGATGGCCCAGGTCTGCGACCAGCTCGGGATCCCGGTCGTCGGCTTCGGGTCGGGCAACGCCTCATCCGCGAATCACGCCCCGAACGAGAACATCGCCGTCGTCGACTACGTCGACCACATCCGCGCGTTCGGTCGCTTCCTGCACGCGTTCGCGGGCAAAACTCTGGATTGACCAACGGCGAGAAGCGCCTCGTCCTCAGCGTCATCGGCACGCTGACCTTCGCATCGGTCTACGCGACGCTCGTCATGGCGCCGGTCCTCACCCAGATCTCCGACGAGTTCGGCGTCAGCACGGGGACAGCCGGTCTCGTCGCCGCGGCCTACGGCGGCCCGGGCATCGTCACGTCGCTCCTGATCGGCCCGTACTCCGACCGCTTCGGCCGCAAGCGGTTCCTGGTGGCGGGCGCATTCGTGATGGGCATCTTCACCATCGTGTCCGCCTTGGCGCCGACCTTCGAGCTGCTGATCGCGGCGCGCGCGATCGCGGGCATCGGTGGCTCGCTGATCTTCCCGAACGCGAATGCGCTCATCGGCGATCTCTTCGCGTACCGCGAGCGCGGGCGCGCGATGTCGACGGTGATCGGCTTCAACACGATGGCCAGCGTCATCGGCGTGCCCGTCGCGGGCGTGGTCGCGGAAGCCACAAGCTGGCGCGTCTCGGTCGGGCTCGTCGGCGTGATCGCGATCGTCGCCGGCATTGGCCTCGCCATTTTCCTGCGGCCGGCTCGCACGAACATCAACGCCGATCGCATCTGGGGGATGTACCGCCTCATCTTGAGCAATCCCTCCGCCGTCTTCGCGATCATCTCGAGCTTCCTCGGATCGCTGTACTGGTTCACCTGGATCACCTATCTGGTGGTGTTCTTCCAGAAGACCTACGGCCTGAGCGAGGGCACCGCATCGACGTACTCGCTCACGCTCGGACTCGGTGTGCTGGTCGGGAGCCAGATCGGTGGACGCGTGGGCGACCGCATCGGACATCGTCGCGTGGTCGCCGGCACGATCGTCGCGTCGGGCCTCATCCTGCTCGCACTGACGGCAGCGCCTCCTCCGCTCATCGCGGCGGCGGCGATGAACCTCCTGCTCTCGGCGGTGATCGGCGCGCGATTCGCCACGAACACGTCGCTGCTCACGGAGCAGGTCCCCGAAGCGCGCGGAACGCTGTTCGCATTTTCGTCAGCGACCGCGTCGCTCTCGATCGTGGTCGGTGCTGCGATCGGCGGATTCTTCGTCGACACGATCGGGTTCGCCGCCATCGGCGTCTTCTGCATGGGCGCGGCGCTGCTTTCGAGCGTGATCGTCCTCGCATTCGTGCGTGAGGAGCCGATGGAGGTCGATCTGGGCGTCGCGTAGGCAATCGTTGCCGACTTGTTACAGCTTGTCTGCGTGGCCGACAGGCGTGCGGCATCCATCATGCCCGTCACTTTGGCCGCTACTGAAAGGAGCTGGCCATGGCACGAAGATCTGGTGGGGGAATGACAGTGGCTGAGGCTGGCCGCATGGGCGGTCGTCTCGTGAGCGAAAAGTACGGTCCAGAGTTCTACGAGCGGATCGGCAAGAAGGGCGGCTCCAGCACCGCGAGCAAGTACGGTCCCGAGTTCTTCGGCCGCATCGGCAAGAAGGGCGGCAAGGCCGTCACTGCGAAGTACGGTCCGGGCCACTTCGAGCGGATCGGTCGTAAGGGCGGACAGAAGGTCGCGGACCTCATCGAGCGCGCGAAAGCGATGGAAGCCGGGACTCCGGTTCCCGTGACCCGCGAGGTCGTGGAAGAGCCGCTCGAAGAAGAGGTCGGCCGCTAGCCGACGCGACCTAGACTCGCGTGCGATGGGGAAGGAATCCCGTATCGGAACGCGGGTCGTGCGATCGGCACGGTCTCTGCCCGCGGGGGAGGGCGTCCCGGTCGCGCCGCCGCTGGTGCAGAGCGTCGCGTTCGATTACCGCTCGGCGGCCGCGCAGGATGAGGTCTTCGGCAGCGAGCGCTCCGGTTACGTCTACGGGCGTTACGGCACGCCGACCACCGCGGCGCTCGAGCTCGCGCTCGCAGATCTTGAAGGCACCGCGGCCGCGACCTGTTTCGTATCGGGCATGGCGGCGATCGCCGCCTTCGTCGACGCCGGCGCGGTCGCGAGCGGCGGTCGCATCGTCGCGCAGGAAGACATCTACGGCCAGGTGCGCGCGCTCTTCGAGCGCTGGATCCGCGAGCGCGGCGCGAAGATCGTCTTCGTCGACGCGACCGACCACCAGAAGGTCGAGGCGGCGCTCCGCGAGTCGCCGACGACGCTCCTGTATGTCGAGGCGATGGCGAATCCACTCCTGCGGATCACGGACGTCGCCGCGCTCGCGAAGCTCGCGCATAGCAGCGGCGCGACGCTCGCGGTCGACGCGACGTTCGCCTCGCCCGTCCTGTTGCGGCCGGCTGCGCTCGGCGCCGACGTCGTCATCCAGTCGCTGACCAAATACGTGAACGGACACGGCGACGTGATGGCCGGAAGCGTCGCCGGCAGCGTCGAGGTCGCGAAAGCGATGCGCGACCGCACCATCCTGGACGGCGCCTACCTCCCGCCGCACGAGGCGTGGCTCTGCATCCGCGGCATGCGCACGCTCGACCTGCGCGTCAGGCGCCAGTGCGCGAGCGCGCTCCGCGTCGCGCAGCACCTGGCCGCTCATCCGAAGATCGCGCGCGTGCGGTATCCGGGTCTGCCGGATCACCCGCAGCACGAGCTCGCGAAACGCCAGTTCGGCGGTCTCTTCGGCGGCGTTGTCACGTTCGACCTGAAGGACGCGACGAAGGCGGCGGCGTTCCGCTTCCTCGACGGGCTCGAGCT
>JBDUCG010000004.1:0-20053 GCA_040003565.1 Chloroflexota bacterium
GGCAGCGAAATAGATCAGAAGGAGACAGACATGCGAAGGCTCATTCTCATACCGGCCCTCGCGACGATCCTCGCCCTTGGCGGGGCCCCGATCGCCGTGTTCGCCGCGACAGCCACACCCGAAGCCACGAACCCGGCACCACGGCCGTCAGGCAACCTGGTGGTCCCCATCGACCAGATCGTCGGCAGCAACGCCATCGACGCGGTCGCAACGATCACCAACGTGAGCGTCGTGAACGGCGTCCTTACGGCGGCCGGCACGATCACCGGAACGATCACCAACACGGTCACCGGAGCGGTCACTACGTTCACCACGACCTTCACCGCGCCGCTCACCGTCGTCTCGGCGACGTGCGACATCCTCACGCTCAACCTCGGCGCGATCCACCTCGATCTGCTCGGCCTCGTCGTGGACACGAGTCCGATCGACGTGCTGATCACGGCGGTGGCCGCGCCGGGCAACCTGCTCGGCAACCTGCTCTGCGCCGTGGTTCATCTGCTCGACGGCAGCGCACCGCTCGGCAGTCTCGCGGCGCTCCTCAACAACATCCTCAGCATCCTGTAGCTCACGGACGTCATCCGACGAGGGGAGGCCTACCGGCCTCTCCTCGGAGGATGGCGGCGCATCGACGCATACTTTCGGTCGTGCCCGACATGCTCGACCGGTATCTCGAGCAGCACGGCGAGCGCTTCACGACCGAGCTGCGCGAGCTCTGCGCGATCCCGTCGGAGGCGACCGACACGGGCGCGCTGGACGCAGCCGCGCGGTGGTGCATCGACCGTCTCACCTCCGCAGGCGCGGAGTCGCGCGAGCTCCGGGTCGAAGGCGGGCCGGCGCTCGTCGTCGGCGAGACCGGCGCCGGCAAACGCACGCTCATCTGCGTCCAGCACTACGACGTGCAGCCCGCCGTTCCGCTCGACCTCTGGCGCACCCCGCCGTACGACCCGACGGTCCGCGACGGCGCGGTGTTCGCGCGCGGCGTCGACGACAACAAAGGCCATCTGCTGCTCCGCATCCAGGCCGTCGAGGCGTACCGCGCGCTCCACGGTGAGCTGCCGCTGCGCGTCCGCTTCCTGATAGAAGGAGAGGAGGAGAGCGGCAGCCCGAACCTTGAGCGCCTCCTCGCGCTCGACGCGACCCTCACCGACGGCGACGGCGCCCTCAAGGAGGGAGGCGCGATCGACTCGGCGGGCCGGCCACAGCTGCTCCTCGGCGGCAAGGGCATCTTCTACGTCGAGCTGCGGGTCCGCACGCTGGCGCGCGATGCGCACTCCGGCGCCGCGACACATCTGCCGAATGCGGCGTGGCGGCTCGTCAACGCCGTCGACACGCTGGTCGACCGCAGCGGTCGCATCCTCATCGACGGCTTCTACGAGGACGTGCAGGCGCCGACCGACGCGGAACGCGCCCACATCGCGTCTCTTCCGTTCGAGGCCGACGTGATCAAGCGCATCTACGAGATCGACGCGTTCGCGTGGGGCCGCACCGACGCGGAGGTGCGCTACGCCTCGGTGTACGAGCCGACGTGCAACATCTGCGGCTTCGTCTCGGGCTTCATCGGCGAAGGGACCAAGACGGTCATCCCGTCCGAGGCGATGGTGAAGATCGACTTCCGCCTCGTTCCCGATCAGGATCCCGCGCGCATACGGACGCTGCTGCGCGCGCATCTCGACCGCCGCGGCTTCACCGACGTCGAGCTCATCGCGAAGGAGGGCGAGCGCGCGTACCGCGGCCGCATCGACGATCCGCTGGTGCGCGCGGCGCAGGCGGTCGCGGAAGAGGAGATCGGACGGCCGGCGCTCTTGATCCCCTCCTCCGGTGGCACATCGCCGATGTGGCAGGTCTGCGGCAAACGTTCGCTCGCGAACGTGACGCTCGGCATGGGCCATCCCGGCTCCGGCGCGCACGCGCCGAACGAGAACATCCTCCTCGCGAACTACTGGAAGGCGCTGCGTGCGACCGTCGCGCTCTTCCGCCGCTACGCGGATCAGGTCTAAGAGTGGAAGGCGCCGTCGAGATACGCGGGCTGCACTGCCGCGGCCGCCAGGGCACGACGGCCGACGAGCGCGCGCGTCAGCAGGACTACCTCGTTGACATCGTCGTCCATACCGACCTGGAGGCGGCCGTGCGTACCGACGATCTCACGTCCGCTCTTGACATCAGCGCGCTCGCGAAGGTCGTGCGCGACGCCGTCGCGGAGCGGCCGCGCGCGCTCGTCGAGCGCATCACGTTCGACGTGGCACGCGCGGTGCTCGGACGCTTTCCCGCGGTGCATGAAACGCGCGTCCGGGTGCTGAAGCCCAAGCCCGACGGGCTCGGGGCGGAAGCCGAGGCCGTGGAGCTCGTGCTGCGCCGGTGATCCGCGCGCTCGTCTTCGACTTCGACGGGCTCATCCTGGAGACCGAGACGCCGTCGTACGAGACGTGGGCCGAGATCTATCGCGAACACGGGCACGAGCTACCGATGGACCTGTGGCACGGTTACATCGGCAGCGACCGCGGGTTCGATCCCGCGGGTCACCTCGCCGCGCTCGTCGGCGAGGGCTTCGATCGCGAGACCACGCAGACGCGCCGCGACGCGCGCAAGACCGAGCTCATCGCCGCGCTCGACACGATGGCCGGCGTGCGCGAGTACGTGGCCGACGCGAAGCGGCTCGGACTCCTCCTGGCCGTCGCGTCAAGCTCGTCGCGGGCCTGGGTGCTGGGTCACCTGGAGCGGCTCGGCCTGCGCTCCGAGTGGGACGCGGTCTGCACGCGCGACGATGTCGCCCGAACGAAACCAGCGCCCGACCTGTATCTCGCCGCGGTGAAAGCGCTCGACGTTGCGCCACAGGAAACGGTCGCCTTCGAGGATTCGCTGAACGGGATCGCTGCCGCGAAGGATGCCGGCCTGCTCTGCGTCGCCGTGCCGAACGCGCTGACCGCCGGCATGGACCTCTCCCGGGCGGACCTGCGTTTGGGCTCGCTAGCGGAGACGCCGCTCGAACGGCTGCTCGCCGTACTCTCTGCTCTATGACGACGGCGGTCGCGGCCAAGGCCCAGGTCCGCACTGCGATGGATCCGCGGCGCTATCTCGGCGATACCTGGCGGCACCCGGTCGCGCGCGCGGCGGTCAAAGCGCTGCTGACGATCTGGGTGACGACGACGCTGACGTTCGCCCTCATCCGCCTGATGCCGGGGAGTCCGGTCGAGCTGAAGATCGATGAGCTCATCCAGACTTCCAACGGAGCGCTCAGCTACGAGGACGCGAAGGCGATCGCGTCAAGCCTCTTCGCGATCAACCTCAACGCACCGTTCCACGAGCAGTACCTCTCGTTCGTCTGGAACCTGTTGCACTTCGATCTCGGGAACTCGTTCCTGTCATCCGGAACGAGCGTGACCTCGATCATCATCGCGGTGCTCCCCTGGACGCTGTTCTCGGTGGGCACCGGACTCTTACTCAGCTTCATCGTCGGGATCGGCCTCGGTCTCCTTGCCGCATACCGCCGCGACTCGCTGCTCGACCGCGTGGTGTCGACCGGCGGATCGCTCATCAGCTCTATCCCGAACTACCTCATCGCGCTGATGCTGATCCTGTTCCTCGGCGTCCAGTGGCATCTCATCAACTTCACATCGATGCGGGGTGCGTACACATCCGGGCTTCAGCCGGGCTTCAACCTCACGTTCATCGGCGACATCTTCTATCACGCGGCGCTGCCGATCACGATCTACTTCCTGACGCAGATCGGGCACTGGATCCTGTCGATGCGCAGCGCGACGCTGTCGGCGCTCGAAGAGGACTACGTGACCGCTGCCCGCGCCCGTGGCCTCAGCGACGGCCGCATCCGCACCGCGTACGTGGGCCGCAACGCGGTCCTGCCTCTCGTGACGCAGCTCGCGATCAGCGTTGGCTTCATCGTCGGCGGTGCCGCGATCATCGAGCAGCTCTTCGCGTACCAGGGTGTCGGCCTGCGGCTGCTCGCCGCCGTCACGCAGCGCGACTACCCGGTGATCCAGGGGATCATCATGCTGACGACGATCGCTGTCGTCGTCGCGAACCTCGCGGCGGACCTGATCTACTCCAAGCTGGATCCGCGCATCGGCCGCGCGGGGGGAGCTTCGGGATGACGACCGCGATCCTCGCCCGTCCGACCACGGGACAGCGCCTCCTCGGGTTCTGGCTGTCGATCGTCGACTTCCTGCGCCTCCTCTCCCGGCGACCGGTCGGTCTCATTGGCTTCTTCGGGATCGTGTTCTTCCTACTGCTCGCGTTCGTCGCTCCTCTGTTCGTGCCGTTCCAGAACGACCCGAGCCTTGCGGACATCTACCAAACGCCCTCGCGCGCGCATCCGCTCGGGACCGACTTCCAGGGCAAGGACGTCCTGAATCAGATCGTCTTCGGCGGCCGCGACATCCTCACCGTCGCCATCCTCGCCGCGCTGGTGTCCACCGTCATCGCGATCACGTTCGGAGCGATCGCCGCGATCGTCGGGGGCAAGGTCGACTCGACCATCCTCGCCATCACCGACGTCACGCTCACGCTGCCGAAGCTGATCCTGCTCATCGCCGTGGCGGCGATCCTGCGACCGACCAGCTTCGTCTTCCTCGCCGTCATCCTCGGGCTGCTCCAATGGTCGAGCCTGCTGCGGCAGATCCGCGCTCAAGTGCTCTCCTTGAAGGAGCGCGATTACGTCGAGGCGGCCCGCTCGCTGGACCTTGGGATCGTCCACATCGTGTTTCGGGAGATCCTGCCGACGATGCGCAGCTACATCGCCATCCACTTCATCTTCGCCATGACCGAAGCGATGTACGCCCAGGTCTTCATCGTCATCCTCGGCCTCGTGCCGGTCTCCGGATCGAACTGGGGCATCATGCTGTACTTCGCGCAGGGCCAGGGCGCCCTCTTCTTCCGCGACAGCATCTGGTACATCCTCAGCCCGATCCTCGCGATCTCCCTCGTGCAGCTGTCGCTCGTGTCCTTCGCGTCGGCGCTCGAGGACATCTTCAACCCGCGGCTCCGCGGATCGGCCTAACGCCGTGCCGGTCCTGTCGGTCCGCGACCTCTCCATCGACTACAGCACCCGCCGCGGCCCCGTGCATGCCGTGCGGAACGTGTCGTTCGAGCTCGAGAAGAGCGAGACCCTCGCGATCATCGGCGAGAGCGGCTCGGGGAAGACGACGCTGGCGGTCGGGCTCATCCGCCTGTCGCCACGCGGCACCAAGGTGACGAGCGGACAGATCCTCTACACGAAGAACGGGCTGACCACCGACATCCGAACGCTGGACGACGACGATCTCCGCGAGTACCGCTGGGCCGAGGCCGCGATGGTGTTCCAGGCTGCGCTCAACTCCTTCAACCCCGTGATCACGATCTGGGAGCAGTTCAACGACACGGCGCGCGCGCACGGGATGAAGGACAAGCACAAGGTCCGCGACCGCGCCGACGAGCTCCTCGACCTCGTGCACCTCGACGCGAAGCGCGTGCTTCACGCGTTCCCGCACGAGCTGTCCGGCGGGATGAAGCAGCGCGTGCTGATCGCGCTCGCGCTGATGCTCGAGCCGCAGCTCGTCATCCTCGACGAGCCGACCACGGCGCTCGACATCCTGACGCAGCGCTCGATCATCGACCTGCTGCGGCAGCTTCGGGAGAAGCTGGGCTTCTCGATGATCTTCATCTCGCACGATCTTTCGATCGCCGCCGAGCTCGCCGATCGCATGATCACGATGTACGCGGGCCGCGTCGTCGAAGAAGCGAACGTCGACGACATGTTCTACCGGCCCCGCCACCCGTATTCGGTCGGTCTGCTCCGCGCGGTGCCGCGCGTTTCGGGCGCGCTCGGCAGCGTCGCGTCGATCCCCGGCTCGCCGCCCGACCTGATGCGTCTTCCGGTCGGCTGCTCGTACGCGCCTCGTTGCCCGTACGCCATCGATGCCTGTCGCGCGGAGGAGCCGCCGCTCGTTGCGGTCGACACGCCGAAGCACGAGGCGGCGTGCATCCGCTGGAAGCACGTCGCCGAGATCCTCGGCTCGAACGCCGAAGTTCCGGTCGCGGAGAAGCTCGCATGACCGCGCTCATCGAGCTCGACCACGTCAGCCGGACGTTCACGACGCCGGCGGGGGTGATCACCGCCGTGGACTCGGTCTCGCTCGCGCTCGATCAGGGTGAAGCGATGTGCCTCGTCGGCGAGAGCGGCTGCGGAAAGACGACGACAGGCCGGCTGCTCACGGGACTCCTGCGACCGAGCGGCGGCCGCCTGCTCTATGAAGGCAAAGATGTATGGCTGACGAAGGGTGCGGACCTCGCGCGCTTCCGCCGCGCGGTGCAGCTCGTCCATCAGGATCCGTATGCATCCCTGAACCCGACGCGGACGGTCTTCCAGACGCTCTCGGCTCCGCTCTTCCGGCACAAGAAGGCAAGCTCGCAGCGACAGGCGTTCGCGGCCGTGACGGAGCTGCTGCAGCGCGTCGACCTGTCGCCGCCGGAGAACTTCATCGCGAAATATCCGCATCAGCTCTCCGGCGGCCAGCGGCAGCGCGTCGCCATCGCGCGCGCTCTCACGGTCGATCCCAAAGTCATCGTCGCCGACGAGGCCGTGTCGATGGTCGACGTTTCGATCCGCATCAGCCTGCTCAACCTGCTGCTCGCGCTCGCGAAGGAGTTCGGCGTCACCATCGTCCTCATCACGCACGACCTCGCGGTCGCCCGCTACTTCGCGTCGCGCGGCCGGATCGGTGTGATGTACCTGGGCCGGATGGTCGAGCTGGCCGAGACCGAGTCGCTCGTCACGGATCCCGCACACCCATACTCGGCGGCGCTCATCGCGGCCATCCCCGAAGCCGATCCGGACATCACGCGCTCGAAGAAGCGCGTCGAGCTGCGTAGCGCCGAGATCCCGAGCCTGCTGTCGCTTCCGCCGGGCTGCACGTTCCATCCGCGATGCCCTCTTGCGGAGGCCGGCCTCTGCGACGTTCTGATCCCACAGCTCCTTCCGATACCGGGCACGCGCGAGGTGGCGTGCCATGTGGCGGTCCGCGAACGCACCGGCCAGCGGGCCGCGGTGCCGGTGTAGGTGGATCCGGCCCTTCTCCAAGGCGCGTTCCGCCTCGGATTCGTGATCCTCGCGCTGTCTCTGGTGGTACTACCGTTTGAAGACCGCTCATCGGCCGAGTTCGTCGCCACGGTGCTGTCGGCCATCATCGGCTTCTTGTTCATCGGGATCGTGACCGTTCTCGCGCGATCGTCATTGCCGCCAAAGCCACGCTCGCAAGCGCGCTCTACAGTCGACAAAGCAGTCGGGAAGGGCTACAACGAGCCAGATTCGCACTCGGGAGGAAGCTAAGTGACCGATACAGTGATCAAGTACACGCCGACGCGGCGTCGCCTGCTACGGGACGCCACGCTCACCAGCCTTGGACTCATCGCGGCGGCGTGCGCGGCACCCCCAAGCAGCGGCACGACGACGACCGGTGGGACCACCGGTGGCACGTCGGCCAAGGGCGGCGAGTTCCACGGCGGTTGGCCGTACGTGCTGCAGCCGCAAGGCCATTGGAACTACTACGCGACCAACGCGATCCTCGGCGGCAGCATCTACACCGACCTCTTCATCACCTCGCTCGCGGTCTACAACTGGGCCGGCAACAAGTACGACTTCTGGCTCGCGGAGTCGGGGACGCAGAACGGCGACAACTACGACGTCAAGCTCCGCTCCGGCCTCAAGTGGGACGACGGCAAGGCGTTCACGGCGAAGGACGTCGTCACGACCTACTGGGTCGGCCGTCTCGCGAGCTACGGGATCTGGAACTTCATCGACAAGGTGGAGGCCGTCGACGACCTCAACGTCCGCTTCCACTACACGAAGCCCACCAGCCTCGGCCAGCGGCTCATCCTGCGCAACGGCATCAAGCCGGACTCGATCTTTGGCCCGCTCGCCAAGAAGGCGCAGGACTTCTACACCGGCGGCGGCACGAACTCGACCGACGCGGGCAAGGCGCTGATCAAGGAGATGAACGACTTCCGTCCGACGGCGCCGTATTCGGTCGGGCCGTACAAGATCGACACCGCCAGCGTGACCGCGGCGCAGCTCACGATGGTGCGCAACACCGGCGGCGTGTTCGCCGACAAGGTGAACTTCGACAAGATCGTGATCTACCAGGGAGAGACGGCCGAGATCACGCCGCTCGTCCTGAACGGCGACGTCGACTACGCGACACACGGCTTCCCGCTGGCGACCGACAAGGCCTTCCAGGACAAGGGCTACCGCGTGATCCGCGGTCCGATCTTCACCGGGCCTGCGCTGTACATCAACTGGGAGACCGCACCCGAGCTCCAGGACAAGCGCATCCGGCAAGCCATCGCGATGGCGTTCAACCGTGAAGAGGCCGGGAAGATCTTCTACGGAACATCGGCACGCGCGCCGAAGTACATGGCCGGCTTCCCGGACAGCCTGGTGCCCAACTGGATCAACTCCGGCGACCTGTCCAAGCTCAACGGCTACGCTTTCGACGCCGCAAAGGCGGACGCGCTCATGAAGGACGCCGGGTACGCCAAGGGTGCCGACGGCATCTACGCCAAGGGCGGCAAGGCGCTCTCCTTCGAGCTGTACTTCCCGAGCGACTTCCAGGACTGGGCAGCGGCGGCGACGTACGCGTCGGACGCGCTGAACAAGTTCGGCATCAAGATCACGCCTCGCGGCGCGATCCGGTCTACGCAGCTGCCGGACATGAACAACGGCAAGTTCCAGATCGGCCTGAATCCCTGGGGCATCGGCAACCCGCACCCACAAGCCTCACTGGTGCGGCCGTTCCGCGAGTTCAACAAGGACGCGACGGGCGGCGGCATGAAGTACCCGCTCACGCAGACGTACTCCGGTGGATCGATCAACTTCGACACCGTGCTGGACGACGCGATCACGGGCTACGACACGGCGAAGCAGAAGGACCCGATCACCAAGATCGCGCTCGCCTTCAACGAGCTGCTTCCGATCATCCCGATCTACGAGCGCCTGAACAACAACCCGGTCAACGACAAGGTGCGCGTCTCTGGTTGGAAGCCGGAGGGCGACCCGATCTACACGCAGGGTGGTGCCGACAACTTCACCATCGTCATGCTCATGGACGGGACGCTGCACAAGGTCTGACCCACGAGCGGGATCTCCGGGAAGGGCGCTCCGAAAGGAGCGCCCTTTCTCTTTCGCGCTAGCCTCCGGTGGTGCCACTGCGCGTAGGCGTGCTCGGTGCGGGGTTCGCGGGTGCGATGCACGCGCGCAGCGCGCTCGGGCTCGATGGCGTGCAGGTCGTGGCGATCGCGGCGCTCCCGCTCGACGAGGCCGCGCCGCTCGCGAAGGAGTGCGGCGCTCGCGTCTCGAGCGCGGAAAACATCTGCGCCGCAGATGACGTCGATCTCGTCGTCGTCGCGACGCCGACGCATCTCCACTCCCAGTACACGATCTTGGCCGCGAAGTCGGGTAAACACGTCTTCTGCGAGAAGCCGCTCGCGCGCACTCTTGCGCAGGCCGAAGCGATGGTGCGCGCCTCGGAGCAGGCCGGGCGCAGCCTGGCGGTCGGTCACGTCGTGCGCTACTTCCCGGAATACCGGCACGCGAAGCGCCTGCTCGACGACGGCACGCTCGGCAAGCCCGCGATCGCGACGCTCGTGCGGGGAAATTTCGCCGTCGGATCCTCGCGCGAGTGGTATCTCGATCCGGCGAAGAGCGGCGGGGTCGTCCTCGACCTCATGCTCCACGACCTCGACACCGTGCGCTGGTGGTTCGGCGAGCCGTCGCGCATCTACGCGAAGCGATTCATGGGCCGCGCGGGTCTCGAGTACGCGCTGGCGACGATCCGCTACGACGACCGTCCGATCGTGCAGATCGAGGCGAGCTGGGCGGAGCATGCGGGCTTTCGCACCGGCTTCGAGCTGCGCGGCGACCGCGGCATGCTGACGCACGACAGCCGCGCGGTATCGCCGCTAGCGCTCCAGTCGCCGGCGGGCACGGTCGCGCCGGCGATGATGGCGGCGCCGACGCTGCGCGAGAACCCGTACCGGCGTCAGCTCCGCGATCTGTTCGCGCGCATCGCGCGTGGCGAGCCGCCGCTCGTCGATGGGCGTGAGGGTCTGCGATCGCTAGCGCTGGGGCTGGCCGTCATCGACTCCGCGGATAGCGGCGGCGTCATCGACTGGAAGGCACCGGCGTGACGCGGCGACTGCGGGTCGGCCTCATCTCGTTCGCGCACGTCCATGCCCCGGGCCTGGCGGCCACGCTCGGCTCGCTCGAACAGGTGGAGTTCACCGGCATCTACGACGAGGAGGCCGGACGCGGGCGCGCGGCGGCGGCGGCGCACGGCACGCGCTGGCAGGAGCGCCTCGATGCGCTCCTCGCCGCGAGCGAGGCCGTCGTCATCGCGTCGACCAACGTCGATCACCGCCGCTACACCGAGGCCGCCGCGAAGGCGGGCGTGCACGTCCTGTCCGAGAAGCCGCTCGCGACGACGATCGCCGACGCGGAGGCGATGATCGCCGCGTGCCGTGCGGCGAACGTGCAGCTCGGCACCGCGTTCCCCGTCCGCAGCAGCCCGGCGGCGATCGCGCTGCGCGATGCGATCGCCGACGGTTCGCTGGGGCGCATCCGCGCGGTCCGCGCGACGAACCCCGGCCAGTACCCCGGCCTATGGTTCGGCCACAAGAAGCTCGCCGGCGGCGGGGCGGTCATGGATCACACCGTGCACGCCGCCGATCTGGTCCGCTGGCTCACCGGCGACGAATACACGCGCGCGCACGCGGAGCTCGGGTCGTTCATCTACGGGCTCGACGTGGAAGACTGCGGCCTGATCACGCTCGACCTCAGCAGCGGCGCCTTCGCCTCGATCGACTGCAGCTGGTCACGGCCGCAGACCTTTCCGACGTGGGGCGGCGTGACGCTCCATGTGGTCGGCGAGAAGGCCACCGCGGACGTCGACGTCTTCCGGCAGGCGCTCACCCACTACGACGACACCGCGGGCCGCACGCGTCTAGTGGGTTGGGGCGATGACCTGACCGCGCGGATGGTCGCGGACTTCGTCGACGCGATCCTCGCCGGACGACCGGTGCCGATCACCGGCGAGGACGGTCTACGAGCGCTCGAGGTCGCGATCGCCGCCTACCGTTCGGCCGACGGGAAGCGACCGGTGGCCATCGCAGACCTGCGCGCGTGAGCGGGCCGGCGTCCGACTCGGTCGCCGCGTTTCCCGAGATCATCGTCGTGCTCGGCGGCGGCATGCTTCCAAGCGGCTCGCCCGCGCCCGCGACGCTTGCGCGCAGCGCGGCTGCCGCGGACCTCGCGCGGGAGCACCCGGAAGCGGCGATCGTCTGCTCGGGTAGCCACGGCGTGGGGCGCAGGCCGCAGCGCAGTGAGGCTGCATCGATGGCCGACGTCATCGCGGCGCTTGGCGTCGCGCGCGAGCGGATCTTCCTGGAGGACCAGTCACGTGACACGATCGGCAATGCCGTGTACGTGGCAGAGCGCTACCTGGGAAGCATCACGCCGCGACGCGTCTACATCGTGACCTCGCCGTTCCACTTGGAACGCTCGGTCGAGACGTTTCGCCTGGTGCTCGGTCCGGCGTGGGACTTCGAGGGCGTCGCGAGCGCGCCCGCGCCGGACGACGCCGAGCGCGCGAAGCACGAGGCGAGGTTCTTGATGCAGACACGCGCATTCCTCGCCGGGATCGCTCCCGGCGAGGTGACGCGCATGATCACGAAGCTACGCGGCCGTCATTAGGCCACGACACGCCGGCTTGGCTAGGCGGCGAGACCCTTCTGCTTCGCGGAGGCCTCATCCAGAGCCTGGAGGTCGACCTCGATCTTCACCTTCTCGCTGACAAGGACCCCGTTCGGGACGGGCATGTTCCAGGTCAGGCCGAAGTCGGTGCGGTCGATCGTGACCGTGGCTGTCGCACCGAGGTGCTGACCACCCTGGCCGTCGATACCGACACCCGCGAGCTCGACGTCGAAGCTCACCGGGCGTGTCACTTCACGGATCGTGAGATCGCCGCTGGCCTTGTACCGGCCCTCGCCCTGCGGGAAGACCGCGTTGCTCTTGAAGACGATCTGCGGGTACTTCTCCGCGTCGAAGAAGTCGCCAGAGCGCAGGTGGGCGTCGCGCCGGGCGTCACCGGTGTCGATCGCGGCGACGCTCGCGGCGATCTCAAAGCTTCCCTTCTCGGGGCGCTCGGGATCGAGGTCGAGGCGGCCGCTCAGCGGGCCGAGCCGGCCGCGGACGGTGCTCACCATCATGTGCTTGACCGAAAAGGTCACCTGCGAGTGGGAAGGGTCTACATACCAGAACATTTGTGCTCCATCTGCCGGGTCCGCCGGCGCGGTTAGTTGATGATACAATTAACTCGTTGACTACACAACCTATTCCCAAGGTCCGTTCGAGGCGGAAGCTAGCGCCGCAGGAGCTTCGCGCCTGGCTGGCTTTCATGCGCGCCGGGCTGGGGGTGACGCGTGCGATGGACCGGGACGCAGAAGCGACCGGGCGCCTGCTCTTCTCCGAGCACCACATCCTGGCGACGCTGAATGAGGGCCCGCCGGAGGGCCTCCGCCCGACCGACCTGGCCGAGCGGACCGGGCTGACCAAGAGCGGCCTCACCCGGGCGATCGACCGGCTCGAAACGCAGCGCTTCATCGAGCGACGGCCGTGCCCGGCCGACGCCCGCGGGCAGCTCGTGGTGATGACCGCACCGGGCCGGCGGATCCTCCGACGCTCGGCGCCTGAGCACTTCCGCTCGATCGCCCGCAACTTCGCCGATCACCTGACCGACCGTGAGATCGAGGTGATCACGACCGCCCTGGACCGCGTCTCGCAGGCGACCGGCGGGCACTAAGCAAGGGCGGACCGATGTCGCTCCTGACGAAACGTCGGGAGGGCAACAGTGGACGCGATCGTCCTCGCGGTATCCCAGGAGAACGCCGACGCGCTGCTCGATGGAACACGCACCGCGGATCACCGCGTGCTGCCGCCGACGCGCCTGCCGGCGCGCGCCTACCTCGCGGTGGTCGGCACCGGAACGGTGGTCGGCGAATGCGTGCTGGGCGAGCGCGCCGGCCGCACGGCGAAGGGCTGGACGCTGCCGGTGACCAGGCCCCGCCGCTACCGGAAGGCGCGCCCGCTCGCGGACTTCGGTCTGGCGAAGACGCCGCGCAGCTTCAGATACGTGGAGACATGAGCCGCGCGGGCTAGTTCGCCGGCTTCCAGGCGAAGGTCACATGGGTGATCAGCTGGCCGTCCGTCTCGAAGGTCCAGGTCGTGTAGTTCGCGAAGTGGCCGGGCGCGCGCGTCAGGCCGCGCATGATCACCGTCGTCCCGTCGAGCTGCTGCTCCCGGATCCGCCGGATGAACGGCGGCGCGATGCGGACAAGGCGTCGTGCACCGTCGCGGCCCTCGAGCTGGGAGTCTCCGCCCGGTAGCTCGATCTGCACGTTTTCGGCGCAGACCGCAGCGGCACGTTCGGGATCGCGCGCCTCGAGCGCATCCATGAATGTCTTGGCGGCTTCCAGCGGATCGGGCATAGGGAGGAGTATTAGGGACGTGCGGCAACTTCGGGGACTTCTGCCGTATGCCCTGGTCTCCGCGCTGGTCGTCGTCGTCTCGGTCGTGGCGATCGTCATGTCCACCGCGGGCCCGCCCACAGCCCCGTCTGCGGCCGCATCGGCCTCTCCCACCGCCGCCGCCAGCGCCTCCCGGCAGGCCGTCACTGACCTGTCCCCCACCGGTCGGCTGGCGTACTGGCGCGCCGAGCCGAATGGCGACCACCTCCTGTGGGTCGCGAACGCCGATAACTCCCGGCGCCGCTCGGTCGCGAAGACGGACACGCCGAATTCGATCGCGAAAACGAAGTGGTCCGTCGACGGCAGCTCGATCGCCTACGTCGAGGGCGGCATCCGCCTCGTCGTCGTCCGCGTGGACGGAGCAGCGACCTCGTACACGCTGGCCCCGGAGCTGCGGACGGACCAGTACCGCATCGTCGATCACCGGTTCTCGCCGAGCGGCGCGCGGATCGCGGCAACGGTGCAGCGCCAGACCGGCAGCCAGAGCGACATCTACGTCGCCGCGACCAACGGCACATGGACGCGCATCACGACGGTCGAGGACGCGATCGCGGGTGATTGGATCGACGAAGACGAGCTGCTCGCACAGACGACCGGCGGCGTGATCTCCGCGGTGCGCGCGACCGGGACGAATCAGTTCCGTCCGCTCACGGGCCTGCAGGCGTCATCGCCCGTGATCGGCAGCGACGGCCGCATCCATTTCCTCGCGGGCCGCGTCACGCAGTTCGCGGGTGCGTCGGAAACGTTCGTGTTCGCGGCCGCGGCGAACGTGTGGAGCATGACGGCGGACGGGACGGACGTGCGCCGCGAGCTGGCCCCGCCGGATCAGGACAGCCTGCGTCTCGATGGGACGTGGTCGAGCGGCTACCTCTACCACCGCGGCACGAATCCGGCCCAGCTCGTCATCGGATCGATCCCGATCCTCTTGCCGTCGAACGCGGGGCTCATCGAACGCATCGCGGTCTCGCCCGACAAGCGGTTCGCGATCGGGTTCGCCGGCCCGACGGTGGTCCGCGTCGACATCACGCCCGCCGGTCTCGCACCGACCGCCGTCCTCCTTCTCGGCTCGATCGATTCGGGCGATGTCTGGTTCGCGCGCACTGCGCCGATCGCGCGCGCCCCGGCGACGCCGCGCGCGGACGCACCGGCGATGCGCTACGCCTTCGCCCTGGGCGGCAACATCTGGACGATGGGCCAGGACGGCGTTGCGTCGGTCCTGCGCACCGGCGCGAGCAACGGGCAGACAGGGCGCCGATTCGCGATCCCGCTGCCACAGTGGTCGCCCGCCGGTGATCGCATCCTCACCGTGGAGAGCCTGGGCACGGGAGCGTCGGCGCTGCAGCTGATCCCGGTCACGATCGACCGCGCCGGAAAGGTGACGCGCCTCACCGCGCTGTCCTCGGTCGCGCCTTCCGTGACGTGGTCGCCGGACGGTTCGCAGATCGCCGCGGTCGCGCTGCCCGCGTCGCCGCTGGATCCCTCCATCCTGCAGAGCGAGCTCACCGTTCGCGTGGTGACCGCGGACGGCGCACCGGTCCAGGGGATCCCCGGCCGCGAAGTGACGTGGACGAGGTCGGGGCTGTTCGTGCTGACGAACGGGACGATCCGCGCGAACGACCGCGCGCGCGACGAGCAGGCCATCGAGGTCTGGGCGGGGACGCAGAAGCGCACCGTCACGACGGTGGCGCGCATCATCGGCGACGCTCGCGCGCTGGCGCCGTCGCCGGTGAAGGGCATCACGTCAGTGAGCAACATCACCGCTGCGGCGGACGGCACCTTCGCCGCGCTGCGCGTGGCGTTCCTCGGCACGAGCGCGACGCCGTTCCTCGTCCTACTGCGGGCGTCCGATGGCGCGGCGACGCAGTACGTCCTCGGCGACCGGATCGCCGACGAGGCGTGGTCGCCGGCGCGCCCGCTCATCGGCTACACGAACACGACGGGCGGCCAGGGCATCCCGGGCTCGCCACAGGAGTCGAAGCCCTTCGCGACGATCCGCGATGCGACGAGCGGCGCGGTGCTCGCGGAGGTCGATGGCCGCTTCGGCGGCTGGTCACCGGACGGCGCGTGGTTCTACGTCGCCACGAGCGGCGGTCTCTACGCGCGGCCGCTCGCCGGCGGCGCGCTGGTGCGCGTCAGCGGCATCGGCGTGCCGGTCAGCATCACGAAGCCCTAGAAGACGGGTGCGGTCTCGCGAAAACGCCGGATCAGCGCGATGTGATCGTCCACCGTCGCGCAACCCGCGCCCATCGTGTTGAACTCGAGATGACTCGCACCCATCTCTCTGAATCCCTGCGCGAACGTGCCCCACTCATCGGGCGTGCGCTTGGCAGCGCCAACGCGTCCCTCGATCGGGAATGTCGCAGGATCCCGCCCCGCGTCGCGCAGATATGAGCGGAACGCGGCAACCTTTTCCCGACCGGCGTCGTCGGGCTGGACCTGCGTGAACCAGCCGTCCGCGATGCGCGCGATGCGGCGCATCGCGCGCTCGGCGCCGCCGCCCATCCAGATCGGGATCGGCCGCTGCACCGGGAGTGGGTTGAGTCCAGCGCGATCGATCCGGTGCCACCGACCCGTGTAGTCGACGACCTCCTTCGTGAAGAGGAGCCGCAGCACCTCGATCTGCTCCTCGATGCGGCGAGCGCGGTTCCTGAACTTCTCGCCCAGCCCCACGTACTCGACCTCATTCCAGCCGAGGCCGACGCCGAGCCGCGTGCGACCCTGGGCGAGCACGTCGACTTCAGCCGCCTGCTTCGCAACGAGCGCGGTCTGCCGCTGCGGCAGGATGATCACGGCCGAGGCGAGCTCGAGGCGTGTCGTGCACGCCGCGAGGAACCCGAATAGGACGAAGACCTCGTGGAACATCGACTTCGTCGTGTACGGTCCGCGCCAGTCGGGCCGCGTCGACGTATCCGCGCCGAGCACGTGGTCATACGCGACGAGATGCGTGTAGCCGAGGTCCTCCGCCGCCTGCGCGTACGCCCGGATCTGTGCCGGTTCGGTGCCGATCTCGAGCTGGGGCAACACAACGCCAACACGCATGCGCGTGAGTATCACCGACGTCTCGTATCGTCGGAGCGTGGACGTGCAGCTCGACCGGCACAGCGGCGGACCCGCGGATGCGCGGGAGATCGACAAGCATCTGCGCGCTGAGGCGCGCGACGTCTACGGCTGGTCGAACGGACCTGGCGACCGCTACGAGCAACACACGCACGCGTATCACAAGCTCCTGTACTGCACCAGCGGCGAGATCGACTTCATCCTCGGCGACGGACGGACGCTGACGCTGCGGCCAGGCGATCGCATGCTGCTCCCGGCCGGGACGCCGCACGCCGCGCTCGTCGGTCCGGACGGATGCGTCTGCGTCGAGGGCAAGGTCTAAACTCGCCGACGTGCGCCCGCTCGCGCTTCGCATGGGGAGGCTCGGCACCGAGACCGCGTTCGAGGTGCTCGCGCGCGCGAAGGCGCTGGAGGCCAAGGGACAGCACATCATCCACCTCGAGATCGGCGAGCCGGACTTCGATTCGCCGCGGTCGGTCGTCGCCGCCGGCGTCGCCTCGATCGAGCGCGGCGAGACGCACTACACGCCCTCCGCCGGGATCCCCGAGCTTCGCGAGGCGGTCGCGAATTACCTGAACCGCGCGCGAGGCCTTCACCTCGAGCCGGGGCAGGTCATCGTCACGCCCGGCGCGAAGCCGATCATGTTCTACGCGATCCTCGCGCTGCTCGAATCGGGCGACGAGGCGATCTACCCCGACCCAGGCTTCCCCATCTACGCCTCGATGATCGACTTCGCTGGCGCGCGTGGCGTGCCGCTCGCGCTGCGCGAGGAGAACGACTACGTCCCGGACATCGACGAGCTCCGCCGGATCATCACGCCACGCACCAAGCTGCTCATCTTGAACAGCCCGCACAACCCGACCGGCGGCGTGCTCTCGCCGGCGGCGATCAGTGAGATCGCGAAGATCGCGCGCGAGCACGACCTCTGGGTCCTGTCGGATGAGATCTACGCCGAGATCATCTACGAAGGCGAGCACCGCTCGATCGTCGCCGAAGAGGGTATGGCGGAGCGCACGATCCTCCTCGACGGATTCAGCAAGACCTTCGCGATGACCGGATGGCGTCTCGGCTACGGCGCGTTCCCGAAGTCGCTCGTGGAACCGGTCGCGAAGCTCGTCACCAACTCGGTTTCCTGCACCGCGACGTTCACGCAGCGCGCCGGCGTCGTCGCCATCTCACAGCGCCCCGCCGAGGTGGACGTGATGCTCGCGGAGTTCCGCCGCCGCCGCGACGCGATCGTCGCGGGACTGAACGCCATCGATGGGATCACCTGCCGCATGCCGCACGGCGCCTTCTACGTGTTCCCCAACATCAAGGGGCTCGGTCTCGGCGACGCGGCGACCGTCGCGAACCGCGTGCTGAACGAGGCAGGCGTCGCCGCGCTCGCCGGCACCGCGTTCGGCCCGGTCGGCGAGGGGCACCTTCGCCTCTCGTATGCGAACTCGCTGGAGAACCTGAACCTCGCCGTGGAGCGCATCCGCGACTGGGTGCGCTCCGGAGCGACCGCGGCCATACCTACCGGTAGGTAGGTAGAGCCCGCAGTTCTAGACGCCGATCCCGTCGACGATGAGGCCGACGATGTCGGAGGCGAGCTGCTGGGGCTCGCGCCCACCGGGAAGAGGGTCCCGCCCGGTCCACGGATCAAGCAGGTTGAGCAGCGCTTGTGCGGCGAACGCTGTGTCCATCTGACGGAGCTCGCCGGCCTCGACGCCGTCGTCGAGGATCTGCTGCAGCGGCGCGAAGAAGTACCGGAAGAAGGCGCTGCGCGCCTGGCTGTTCTGATCGACCGTGAGGGCCACGCCACCGTCGCGTAGCAGGCGCGGGGCGCTGCACCGCGCTCCGATGAGATAGGCGAGCGCCGAGATCAGGCGGTCGCGCGAGCGGCCTCCCCGGCGGGCCGCGGTCTTCAGGGCCCCGCCGTGCTCTTCCAAGACGCTGCAAACGACGGCGGTGAAGAGCGCGCTCTTGTCGGCGAAGTAGTAGTAGACGGTCGGCTTGGTCACCGCGGCCTCGCGCGCGATGTCGTCCAGCGATGCGCCGCGGACGCCCCGCTCGCCCCAGAGGCGGTCGGCCGCCTGGAGCACGCGCTCGCGTGTAGACCCGCTTGGCCGGCGCCTTCCCTGCGGCATCGGGCGATTCTACCGACCGGTAGGTAAGGGCCGCAGGGGCCAGTCACGCGCGAAAGCATGCCGTGAGGCAGTCGGCGTCGATGTGGTCTGGCACACGAAACGACAACGACCGGACAACGCGCTTGCTGTCGCACAGCCGACGAAATCACGTTACCGATTGGCCCGCCGCACGACATAGCGGCGTTACGCGCGCGTCCTTCGGTGGAGCAATCCCTGCCTTCTGTGAGAAGAAATCGCCCCCCATGGGGGCACGTCAATAAAACGCAGGAGGCACCAATGCGCAAGGCAAGCGGAGTCCTGACCTTCCTCACTGGTCTGGCTCTCTTGGTGTTCACCGCGTCGAGCCCGGCGGCCGCAACTGGCGGCAACAACAACAATCCCCCCGGGTTCAACGGCACGGTGAAGATCCATGAGGAGCCCGGCGAAGCGGAACCGATCAAGAGCAACGAACCGCACGTTTGCATGTTCCACATCCACGGCTTCAACTTCGACTCGCACTCCACCGGTTGGTGGCGCATCGAACGTTGGTCGCCGACGGGTAGCGGCACCGCAGCGGGCCCGGAGAACTGGGGTCCCGCGGACGACAACGGCGACTGGAAGTCGCGCGTGATCACGCTCCCGGACGGCCACTACAAACTGTTCTGGGATCAGACCGCGCCGCAGGCACCAGGCGGCGAGAAGCACAAAGTCTTCTGGGTCGAGTGTGAGGAGCAGGGCACGAGCACTGGCGGCTCGAACTCGAGCGGCGGCTCGAACACCACCAGTACGACGGGAACCACAGGTAGCACGAGCACCACTGGTAGCACCGGCACGACGACCGGCACGACGACCGGAACCTCGAGCAACTCGAGCACGGGTGGCAACACCTCAGCGAGCTCGAGCACCGGCACCACGACTGGGACAACGACCGGAACAACTACCGGTACATCGACCAGCTCGAGCACGGGTGGCAACACCTCGACCTCGAGCACTGGCTCGACCGGTGGAAACACCGCGGGTACGACCTCGACTTCGAGCACGGGCGGCACAAGCTCGAGCTCGACAACAGGTACAACGACCGGAACGACGACCGGTACATCGACCAGCTCGAGCACGGGTGGGAACACCTCGACCTCGACCACTGGCACGACCGGTGAGAGCACGACCGGCACGACGACCACGTCAGGCACCGGCGGATCGAGCTCGAGCTCGACGACGGGCACGACCACGGGTACGACGACCGGCTCGACAACGGGCACCGGAACCGGCACGACCACCGGCGCATCGACCACCGGCGCATCGACCACCGGCGCATCGACCAC
>JBDUCG010000120.1:0-5933 GCA_040003565.1 Chloroflexota bacterium
TCGCGTAGAAGTCACGGAGGTCCGCGACGTCTTCAACGACCAGCACGCGAGCCGGGGCCGCCCTTGTTCTCATCCCGTCACATCATGGAGCATCACGCGCGCCAGGGATAGCCGCGATTCACCGACTGCTTGCTGTAGAGGTGCCTGCCACGCGTCGGCTCAGTCGGCGGGCTGGGGAGCGGCCGTGCGCAGCCTGAGCACGCCGTAGGCCGCTACTGGTCGTGAATAACCCTTCAGTGCGAGCTCGCCGATGCTTTCGGACTCCACCGCGTCTCCGATCGCGCCGTAGATGCGCTGACTGACGAGGATCTGCCCGGGCTTGGCCTCAGCGGAGAGTCGCTGAGCGAGGTTGGTGACGTTACCGACGGCGCCGTAGTCGTAGCGGCCCTCGAAGCCGATGCGCCCGAGGGTCGCGTGACCCATCGCGATGCCCGCGCCGAACCCGAGCGCGTGACCTCGCTTCTCCCATTTCGCGAACAGCTCGGCCATCCGATCCCGCACGGCGATGGCCATCCGGGTCGCGCGCAGCGCGTGATCCACCTGTTGTACGGGGTCGTTGAACCACACCATCACGCCGTCTCCGGCGAAGTGCTCGAGCGTGCCTTCGTTGCGGAACACCGAAGCGCCGACAGCCTGGTGGTAATCGCGCAGCACCGCGAGCGACTCCTCGGGCTCGGCGGTCTCCGAGAAAGACGTGAACCCTCGAAGGTCGCAGAAGACAACGCTGATCTCGCGGCGATGTGGTTGCAACAGCGACTCCTGCGACAGGACGAGCTCAGCGATCTGCGGCGAGAGGAAGCGTCGCAAGCGGCTCATGCGCTCGATTTCCTCGACCTGGTCGCGGACGCGAGCCTCGAGCGTGCGGTTCCATTCCGCGAGCTCGCTCGACTGCTGCTTGATCGTGTCGTGATATTCCTTGAGCCGAAGAAGGGAGCGCACGCGGGCGAGGAGCTCGAGCTGGTTGAAGGGCTTCGCGATGAAGTCATCGGCGCCCGCCTCGAGCGCTTGGACGCGTTCCTGATCGCCGCTCGCGGTGATCATCACGATCGGCAGGAACCGCGTGGCCGGATCGTCACGCAGCCTGCGGCACACGTCGTAGCCGTTCAGACCCGGCATCACGATGTCGAGCATCACGAGGTCGGGGTGCTCGCGATGCACGGCCTCCAGCCCTGCGGTGCCGGACTCCGCGGTAACGAGCTCGTACCCGCGTGGACCGAGGATCGCCGCGAGCAGCCGCAGGTTCTCGGGCGTGTCGTCGACGGCAAGGATCTTCCGGTGCTGTTTCATGCTCGCCCCGCTTTGATGTGACCGCGGATCTGCTCGGGGAAGGTCTTCACGTCGATCGGCTTCGTGATGAAACCGTCGAAGCCTGCCTTGTCGAAACGCTCGCGGTCCTCCCTCATCACGGAGGCGGTCATTGCGACGACGGGGATGCGCGCCGTCGGTGCGTCGGCGCGCAGCTTCGCGAGCGCGGTCACGCCATCCATGCCGGGCAGCTGGATGTCCATCAGTACGAGCTGCGGCAGCCGCGTTCGCGCGAGAGCGATGCCGTCCTCGGCGCTCGTCGCCTCGATCGTTTCGAACCCGTGGTAGCGAAGCAGATCGCGCGCGAGCTTGAGGTTCTTGTCGTTGTCCTCGACGATGAGGATCAAGTCTTTCACGCGCTCACCGTGGCTGTTCGCCGCAGCGGCAGGGTGAAGGTGAACGTGCTGCCCTTGCCCGGCGTGCTTTCGAGCCAGATACGGCCTCCGTGCAGCTCCACGAAGCGCTTCGTCAAGGTCAAGCCGAGACCCGTGCCCTCACGCGATCGCTCGCGGCCGACCTGGCGGAACTCCTCGAAGATCCGCTCCTGGTCGGCCGCCGCAACGCCGATGCCCGTATCTCTGACCTCGACGCGAACGTCGCCGTTATCGGCACGCACGTTGACCTCGACGCGCCCGCCGTCCGGCGTGAACTTCACCGCGTTGCTCAGCAGGTTGTAGAGGATCTGCTTCACCTTGCGCTCGTCAGCCTCGATGGCGCCGACGTCGGATGCGACGGCCACGCTGAGCTCGATCCCGTGACGCGCGGCGCGCTCGCGGACGATCGTGATGCCACTCTCGAGTGCGTCGCGGAGCGCGAACGTCGACAGGTCGAGTTCCATGCGTCCAGCCTCGATCTTCGACAGATCGAGGATGTCGTTGATCAGCGAAAGGAGATGCTGGCCCGACCCGAGCACGTCCTGCAGATACTCCCGCTGCTTCTCATTCACCGCGCCGAAGATGCCCTGCAGCAATACCTCGGAGAAGCCGATGATGGCGTTGAGCGGCGTGCGGAGCTCGTGCGACATGTTGGCGAGGAACTCGCTCTTGTGACGGTTCGCCACCTCGAGCTGCCGGCTCTTGTCCTGGATCTCGCTGAACAGCCGGACGTTCTGCATGGCGATCGCGGCCTGGTCGGCGAAGGTCTCAACGACCCTGACCTCGCGGTCCGAGAAGCGGCGAACGGCACGGCGCGCAACGATGATCACGCCGATCGCCTCGCCTTCGACGAGCAGCGGCACTCCGAGCACCGTCCTCGAAGCGGTGGCCCTGGGTACCGGCGAGTTCTCGAACAAGTCCTTATCGAGCGTGATGTCCTCGATCTGGATCGTGCGGCGTTCCACGAAAGTGCGTCCACTGATGCTTCGGGTCGTCGGATTGAAGGGCGTGAAGCTTTGACCCTTCGCATTGAAGCGCGCGACGCTCGTCCCAAGATCGGCGAAGACGCTCAGATCGCCGTCGCTCGCGTAGCGGGCGCCGCCGACGAGATGGTCGCCATCGCGTCGGGTCATCCAGGCGAAGTCGGCACCGGCGAGCCGCGCCGCGTTCTCGACCACCGTGTCAAGGATCGGGTCGAGGTCGAACGCGGAGCGGCTGATCGCCTTCAAAACCTCGCCTACAGCTGTCTGTTGCTTGAGCGACTCCTTCGTCTCGTCGAACAGCCTTACGTTCTCGATAGCGATCACCGCCTGGTCCGCAAACCGCTCGACCAGGGCGATCTGCTCGGGCGTGAACGGTCTTGCCACGGTCCGCCACAGAGCGACGACGCCGATCGCACGGCCATCCCGCAGCAGAGGCACGCTGAGGAGTGTCCGAAAGCCGCCGAGCTCCTGCGCCTCACGATACGTGTACGAAGGGTCGACGAGCACGTCCAGAATGTGCACGGTGCGCCGCTCCGCGAAGGCGCGGCCGCTCGAGGATCCTGCGTTGTCGATCCTGATCGGGTTGTCGCGCTGCCATTCACGCATGACCTCGGCCTTGTCGCCGAATGCCGCGCTCATTCGCAGCGCGTCGCCCTCGACCTGGTACACGAAGCCGTTCTCCGCGTCCGTCAACCGTGTCGCGTGGCTGATGACCGTATCGAGAACGGGTTGCAGATCGAAGGCCGTCGAGCTGATCGTTTTCAGCACCTCGGCGGTCGCGGTCTGTTGTTCGAGCGCCTCCTTTGTCTCGCTGAACAGCCGCACGTTCTCGATGGCGATCGCAGCTTGGTCGGCGAATGTCTGGACGAGCTCGATCTCGCGTTTGGCGAATGGGCGGACTTCATACCGGGCAAGGACCATCGCTCCGATGCTCCCGCCTTCGCGCAGCATCGGAACACCGACGACCGTCCGCGTGTTCGTCAGGCGAACGACGACCGAGCCCTTGAGGGTCTCATCCTCTCTAACGTCGGAGACGTGGATCGTGCGTCCCTCGGACAGCGTGAATCCCATGACGCCCCCGCGTGTGCCGAGTGGTACCCACGGCCCGGCCAGGTGACCCTGCGTACGCTGCTGAATGAGTTCGTCGATGACCTGTTGCGGGAAACCGCTGCTGTACGCGACGGTCGTGAACTGGTCGTCTTCGACGCGGGAAAGCCATCCAATGTCGGCGCCCGCCAGGCGTACGGCGTTGTCGAGGACGATGTCTAGGACCGGCTGGAGGTCGAACGCTGACCGGCTGATGGTCTTGAGGACGTCGGCCACGGCGGTCTGTTGCTCGAGTGACTCCTTCGTCTCGTTGAAGAGACGCACGTTCTCCATCGCGATTGCGGCCTGGTCCGCGAAGGTGCGCACCAGACGGATCTCGCGATCGCTGAAGGGCCTCGTCTCATTGCGCGCCACGCCTATCGCGCCGACGACCTCGTTGTCCTTGAAGATGGGTACCCCCAGCACGGTGTGCACTCCCGCCGCGCGATTCGGTGGCCAGTCGTACGTGGGATCCTCGAAGAGATCCGGCAGGTGCACGATGTCGCGATCGAGCGCGACGCGTCCGATGAGCGTGGCGCGGGTCAAAGGCGTGGGATGCGCCCGCTCGTACTCCACGAGCTCCGCGAGGCCTCCGAAGGAGCTCACCATTTGGAACACGTCTCCCTCGCGGCGGAAGAGATACCCCCAGTCGCCGCGGCAGAGCTTCGCGGCGTTCTCGACCACCACGTCGAAGACCGACTGAAGGTCGAACGCCGAGCGGCTGATCGTCTTGAGAACGTCGGCCGTCGCGGTCTGTTGCTCGAGCGCCTCTTTGGTCTCGTTGAACAGGCGTACGTTCTCGATGGCGATGACAGCCTGGTCGGCAAAGACCTCGAGCAGCCTCAGCTCCTGGTCAGTGAAGGGGCGCGCGATTCGACGGCTCAGCCCGAGCGAGCCGATTGCAACCGCATCCCGAATGAAGGGGATGATCAAGCGCGTGTTCGGGCCGTCCTGAGGCAGCTCCGGACGCTCGCGCGCGTCCGGTACGTATTGCGTGTCGCCGGTGAGCATGGCGCGTCCGACGAGCGTCCCGTGGTCGATCGGGAGGGTCGCGCCCGGAAGGGATGCGTGCGTCACCACGTCACCGTAATGCGCAGCAACGACCACGACCTCTCCCATGCGCTTGGTGATCGTCGCGCCATCCGCGTCGCACAGCGCGGCGGCGCGTTCGACGATCGTTTGGAGCACGGCATCGAGATCGAATGCCGAACGGCTGATCGTGTTCAGGACCTCGCTGAGCGCCGTCTGCTGCGCGAGCGACTCCTTCGTCTCATTGAACAGACGCACGTTCTCGATCGCGATCGCGGCTTGATCCGCGAACGCGCGTACGAGGGCGATCTGGCGATCGCTGAATGGATCGACGCGATTGCGCGTCAGCACGAATACACCGGCGACGGTGTCGCCGCGAAGCAGCGGTACTCCGAGCATCGTGCGATAGCCACCGAGACGCTGAAGGTCCATCGCGCCGTACTCCGCATCCGCGAGCGCATCCGCGACATGGACGAGCTTCGCTTCGAGCGCGACGCGCCCGATGAGCGTTTTGTGGCCTGGGACGCGCGGCGCCTCGTACGCAAGCCGGCGATATTCCTCGCTGTGCGGCCCCCAGAAGGCCACGGTGCGGTAGACCGCGCCGTCGAGAACATGGATCGAGCCGCGCTCAGCTCCGCAGAGTCGGGCCGCCCGATCGATGACGGTCTCGAGTACGTCCTGGAGATCCGGAGGAGTCCGGCTCATGACGGCGAGGACATCGGCAAGCGCGGCGTTCTGCGCGAGCGCCTCGGCTAGCCGCGCCTCCGTCGGCGCCACGCGCGGATCGGTCCTTGCCAGCTGTGACCCTCCCGGACGTCGCGCCAATCGTAGTCACCCGCTCGCGCGCGCGGAAGACATAATCCGTGCGTGAGCGTCCACGTCGCGCGCGACCTCGACGACGTACTGGATCACCTTTCCAGCGCCACCGAGGTGACACTTCTCGCCGGCGGGACCGACCTCATGGTCGATCTCAACTTCGGCCGCAAGCGGCCCGAGCGCGTGGTCGCGATCGATCGCGTGCCGGAGCTGCGCGACCTCGAACGTAACGGACGCGTGCGCATGGGCGCCGGTGTGACCTACACGCGGATGCTCGGCGAGGACGTCGGCTCGGCCGCGCTGCGCGAGGCCGCGAGGACAGTCGGCTCGCCGCAGATCC
>JBDUCG010000121.1:0-5858 GCA_040003565.1 Chloroflexota bacterium
GCGGTTCGATGCGGCGGCATGCGAGCCGTCCGCGGCGAGCACGACGATGTTGAACGCCGCGTCGTCCAGCTCGTTCACGTCCGCGATCGCGCGCCGCGCGACCTCCAGAGCGGACGTGCCGCTCGCGAGGCGGTCGACCGCGGTCTTCGCGGTGACGTTGCGGATCGCGAGCTCGCCAAAGCCGGTGCAGCACGCGCCGCCGTAGCGCGTGTCGCAGTAGTTGCCGGCACCGACGATCGGTGAATCGCCGAGGCGGCCCGGGTACTTGTAGGCCCAGCCGCTGGTCGACACCGCAGACGCGATGTTGCCCGCGCGATCCAGCGCGATGAAGTTCACCGTTCCGCGCTCTTCGCCGACGGTCCGGGCGACCACGGGGATGAGCTTCGCGCGCCTCCGGATCGTCGATGGTGTCTCGCGCACCTTCTTCAGACGCGCGACCCAATCGCGGCGCGTCGACGCGGTGAGGTTGTTCGCCTTCTCCGCGCCGATCTCTCTCGCGAACCGCGCGGCGCCATCGCCGACGAGCATCACGTGCGGCAGGCGCTCCATCACGGCACGGGCGACTGAGATCGGGTAGAGGTAACCCACGAGGGCGCCGACCGCGCCGACGCGGTGCGTGGTCCCATCGACGAGGGACGCATCGAGCTCGACGACGCCGACGACGTTCGGGTGCCCACCGCGGCCCACGCTCTTGTCGGACGGGTCCGCCTCGATCACGCGCGCGCAGGCCTCGACCGCATCGAGCGCGCTGCCACCCTTTCGGAGGACCCGGATCCCTGCCGCGAGCCCCGGCGCGCCGTTTCCGCTCGCGATGACGATCGGTGTGACTCTCTTCATTTACTCGTCGTTGCTCACCCGCTCGGGTCGGTCATGCCGCGCACGGGGGACGGAACAACCTCGCAGGAGTGACAACGAAACACGTTCCGGGCGCGGACATCCGCGGCACTGTATTCGCAAGCCGAGGATTCATCTTCACGGGGGAGCCCGTCTCCCCTGCCGGCCCGATGGCACCACACCCGCGCGGCGCCAAAGTCACTCGCATGAACACACCACAGCCAATGGCCTGGAGCGCGACCATGATGACCTCGAGCTCGCCGTACCCGGACTGCGACGTGAGCGTCGTCCTTCGCATCACGTACAACACGCTGGAAGCGATCCTCCGTGACGAATTCATGCTCACGGAGTCGAAGGTCGCGTTCTAGTGGCTGCCCGCCGCGGCCATCTGGCCACGCTTCTTGCGGTCCTCTTCCGCAAGCTGGCGCCGAAGCGTCTTCCCGATGAGGGTCTTCGGCAGCGACTCACGGAACTCGATGTCCTTGGGGACCTTGAACGGCGCGAGCTGAGTACGGCAATGCGCGACGATGTCGTCCGCGCTCGCCTTCGCCCCGGGCTTTAGGACGACGAAGGCCTTCACTTCCTCGCCCTTGATCGGGTGCGGCACGCCGATCGCCGCGCTGTCCAGCACCGCCGGATGCGTCGCCAGGGCTTCCTCGACCTCGCGCGGGTACACGTTGAACCCCGAGACGATGATCATCTCCTTCTTGCGGTCGACGATCGCGACGTAACCGTCGCTGTCGACGGTGGCGATGTCCCCGGTGTGCAGCCAACCATTCCGGAGGGTCATCGCCGTCTCCTCCGGCTTCTGGTAGTAGCCGTCCATGAGCTGAGGGCCGCGCAGCACCAGCTCGCCCGACTCGCCCGGACCGACCTCGCGCGTGCCCGTCTCGAGATCGACGATCTTCGACTCCACATCCGGGTACGGCACGCCGACGCTCCCCACCTTCTGTTTGCCCTTGCCGAAGAGCGGGTTGCAGTGCGTCACTGGCGCAGCCTCGGTGAGCCCGTACCCCTCGACGAGATTCGCGCCGGTCAGCTCGACGAACTTGCGGTGCGTCTCGACGAGCAGCGGCGCGGATCCGGAGACACAGGCGTCGATCGAACGAAGGTCGTACTTCGCGGCGAGCGGAGAGTTGATGAGCGCGTTGTAGATCCGCGGGGCACCGCTGAACGTGTTGGGCTTGTGCCGCTGGACATCCTTCAACACGCGCTCGAGCTCGAACTGAGGCTCGAGGATCATCGCTGACGCGCTCTGGATCGACAGACCCATCACGACCGTGAGCCCGTACACGTGGAAGAACGGCATCACGGCCATGCCCGTGCCCGCCGCGTCCTTCAGGTTCGTGAACCAGGCGCGGCATTGCAGGATGTTCGCGACGAGCGCGCGATGCGACAGCATTGCGCCCTTGCTCACGCCGGTCGTGCCGCCGGTGTACTGCAGGAGCGCGACGTCGTCCTTGCGCGTGCCGCCGTCGAACGGCGTTGCGGGCCCGCTCGTCACATCGCGGAACGCGACCGCGCCCTCGTCCCCCTTGAACGGCTGGCGATGTCCGTCCTTCTTCTCCTTCGCGAGCGTGAACATCACGCGCAGGAGCGGCGGCATCTCCTCTTTGATGTTGGTCACGATCACGTTCTTCACGCTCGTCCCGGCGCGTGCGGCCTTCGCCACGGGATAAAGGCGCGAGAGCGCGACGAGGACCGTGGCCCCGGAGTCCGCGAGCTGGTGATGAAGCTCGGGAGCGGTGTAAAGGGGATTGCATGGGACAACGGTCGCTCCGGCGCGGAGCGCGCCGAAGAAGGCCACGACGAACTGGGGCGTGTTCGGGAGGAGGATGGCGACGCGGTCGCCTTTCTTGACGCCCATCTTCCGCAGGCCGTTCGCGAAGCGCCAGGCCTCGTCGGAGATCGACTTGTAGGTGCGCTTGGCGTTGAAGAAGATCGTCGCAACCGCGTCCGGATAGCTCTCCGCCGCATCGTCGAGCATCGCGTGGAACGTCACGTCCGGGTACGTCAGCGTCGCGGGCACACCGGGGTCGTAGTGCTTCGTCCAGGGACGCCCGGCCATCGGCGCCGTGTCCTTGGCTCGGACCGCGATCTTCTTCGCCATACCCGTCCTTCCCAGCCTTCCGGCGCTCCTACGCTTTGAGCAAGTCCTCCGCGATGATCATGCGCTGCACCTCACTGGTTCCCTCGTAGATGCGGAGGATGCGTGCGTCACGATACGCGCGCTCCACCGGCGAGTCCTTCATGTAGCCCATCCCGCCGTGGATCTGCAGGACCCGGTCGGCGACACGGTTCGCAAGCTCGGCGGCGTAGACCTTCACCATCGCGGCCTCGCGCGAGACGCGGATGCCCCGGTCGAGCTTCGACGCCGCGTCGTAGACCATGAGGCGCGCGGCGTGGATCTCGACCGCGCTGTCCGCCAGCATCCACTGGATCGCCTGGTTCGCCGCGATCGGCTGCCCGAACTGCTTGCGGCGCTTGGCATGCGCGACACCGAGCTCCAGCAGGTACTGGCTCGTGCCCACCGCCCCGGCGGACAGCGACACGCGCCCGATGTCGAGCGCGCCGAGCGCGGTGCGGAATCCCGCGCCGACCTCGCCGCCGAGGACGTTCTCCTCGGGCACCTCGCAGTCCTCGAAGATCAGCTCGCCCGTCTTCGAGCCGCGCAGCCCCATCTTCTCGTCGATCTTGCCGACGCGGAGTCCCTTGAAGCCCTTCTCGACGATGAAGGCCGTGATCCCGCCGCGCGGCCCCTTGGCGCGGTCGTTCGCCGCATAGACCACGACGACGTCGGCGATCGGCCCATTGGTGACCCAGATCTTCGTGCCGTTCAGCAGCCAGCGTCCGCCGTCCTTGCGCGCGCTCGTCTGGATCGACCCCGCGTCGGAGCCGCTGGACGGCTCGGTCAGGGAGAACGCGGCGAGCTTGCGCCCGGCGGTGAGGTCGGGCAGGTAGCGGCGCTTCTGCTCGTCGGTACCGCCGAGATAGATCGACATGGTGCCGATCGACGTGTGCGCGCCGATGAGGTTCGAGAACGCGGCGGAGGTGCGGCCGAACTGCTCGAGCGCGAGGCAGTAGCCGAGATCGCCCGCGCCGACGCCGCCGCACTCCTCCGGGAACGGCAGGCCGAAGAATCCGAGCGCCGCCATCTCGCGGACGACCTCGGTCGGGATCTCGTCGCTGTCCTCGACCTGCGTCTCGATCGGCTGGAGGCGCGTCTCGACAAAGTCGCGCGCGGTGCGCGCGAGAAGCTGCAGTTCCTCCGGGATGTCGAAGTCCATCACGCCTCCCCGACGTGGATCGCGGCGATGCCGAGGTTGAGCCGCTCGTAGCGTACGCGCGCGAAGCCCGCATCGCGCATGCGTTTCGCGAGCCCGTCCGCGTCCGGGAACGCCGCGACCGAACGCGGCAGATAGCGGTACGCCGCCGCGTCTCCGCCGAGCGTCGCCGCGATCAGCGGGGACAGTCGATGGAAGTAGAGGCGGTACGCGGCGCCGATGAGGGGGTTCGGCGGCGTCGAGAGCTCGAGAATGACCGCGCGTCCGCCGGCACGCAGCACGCGCCGCATCTCCCGTAGTCCGAGCGCGAGATCGCCGAAGTTGCGCACCGCGAATCCGGCCACGACGCGGTCGAACGTCCGGTCCGCGAATGGCAACCCGTCGGCCGTCGCGAGTGCCGGCGCGAAGCGATGCTCGCCGGCGGCTTCCGCACGCCGGCGCACCGCGCCGAGCATCAGCGGAGAGACATCCACACCGATGACGCGGGCGGCGGCGTCCGACGCGTCGAGCAGACCGAACGCGAGATCGCCGGTGCCCACGCCGACATCGAGTGCGAGCTCGCGCGGGCCGAGGCGCGCTAGTGCCGTCGCGCGGCGCCGCCAGCCCACATCGCGCCCGCCCGAGAGGATGCGGTTCAGCGCGTCATAGCGCGGCGCGACACGGTCGAACATCTCGGCCATCCGCCGGTCGTGCTCCGAGCGCGCCATGCCTCGTTCACGCTAGCGTGACGTCATCAGCACCGTCCTCTTCGTCTACGCGCACCCCGACGACGAATCGTTCGGCATCGCCGGCACCGCGATGAAGCTCGCGGCGGCCGGGCACACGACGGCGCTCCTCACGCTCACGCGCGGCGACGTCGGCATGTGGTTCGGGAAGGAGCGCGGCTCGTGGACGCCGGCGGAGCTTGCCGCCGAACGCAGCAAGGAGTGGCGCGAGGCGGTGAAGATCATCGGCTTCAAGCACGCTCGTCTCCTCGAATGGCCCGACGGCGGGCTCGCGACCTCACCAGCGGAGCGCGTGACCGCAGATGTCGTGCAGTTCGTGCGCGAGATCAAACCCGACGTCGTCTGCACCTTCGGTCCCGAGGGCGCCGGCAGCGAGCACGACGACCACCGCGCGGCGTCCTTCTATGCGGTGCGCGGCTTCCATCGGGCTGCGCTGGCCGATCAGTATCCGGACCGAGCGGCACCGCATGCCGCGCGCCGGCTCTTCTTCAACGCCTCGCCCTTGCTTCCGGACCTCCCCTTCGTCGCGATGACGCCCACGCACACCATCGATATCAGCGAATTCGAGGACCGCAAGGCGAAGGCATTCGAGTGCCACAAGACGCAGCACAAGGACCGCGACCGCTTTTACCAGATGCTTGAGCGCCGAGGCGGCAAGGAGTTCTTCCATCTCGCGATCGATCGCGGCGCGACCGTGCCCGAGCCCGGCGACCTGATGAGCTGATGGACACGATCCTCACACTCCCGCTCGTGCTCGCCGTGGTCATGGTGGAGCTCGCGGTCGGTGGCACGTTCGTGTCGTGGTTCATCGATCGACGCGGCGACGCGCCCGGCGGATTCATGAAGCTCGTCGCCGGCGTGGATGCGATCGCCGCCGCTGCTGCCCTCGGTCTCGCGCCCACGTTGCCACGGGGCGATGCGGCCCTACGCGTGGGCCTCGACCCGAATCCGCTGTCCTCGTTCGGCCAGACGCTCGCGCTCGTCGCCATTCTCATGACCGCGCAGCTGGTGTTCA
>JBDUCG010000122.1:0-5814 GCA_040003565.1 Chloroflexota bacterium
CAGGCTCTTCATCTTCGAACGGCTCTTGCGCGATCGGTTCGAGCGCTGCCGGCGCACCGGCAACCTCCGGGGCAACGTCGCGCTCAATGTTCGTCTCCGGTGCGGCGGCGACGGGCTCGTCGGCGGGACGCCACGGCTCTTCGATGCGCGGGGCCGCGCGTGGCGACGTGAATGGCGCGGCGCGCTCGACCGGGGGCGTCGGCGCGCGGCGGTATTCGTCTATCAGCTCTTCGAACAGACCGCGCAGCGCGTCGGACGCCGCGGCGCGCAGATCTGGGGCACTTGCATCGGCCGCGACCGGCCGGCCGAGCGGCGCCAGCGCGCCGCGGCGCAGCCGAGCGATGTCGTCTTGGAGTTGATCGTGGTCCTCGCGGAGGCGCTCGATCTCCTTGAGGAGCATCCGGCGTTCCTCGCGCGCCTGCTCGAGGATCTGCGAGGCGGTGGTCTCGGCGCGCTCCCGGATGTCGTATGCCGCGCGCAGGGCGCTGGCGAGCGCCTCCTGTGCGGTGGCGTCGTACTCCTCGTAGATGGCGGCGCGGCGCTGCGCGACCTCAAGGTCAGCCTGAAGCTGCGTGACGCGTTTGGCGAGCTCCGCCACCCGTGCGGACAGGGCGGCAACGATGTCGTTGGAGCTATTCACGCGGCCTTCGGCCAACGTGGACCGCCTTTCTTCCTCGCCACTCCCCGCGTGTGGACCCCAGCGTACACAATTCAGGGGTCATGGCGAAGAAGGAAAAGAAGAGCAAGGACCAGGAGGCGCCAGTCGACCTCGCGGCCCGGATCGGCGCTCGCCCCGAGCCGCCGCCGGTAGCTCCGCCGAAGAAGCTGCCGGAGCCGCTCGCTCCTGCCCGCCTTGACGGTCCCCTCCCACCACGCCGAGCCGAGGAACGCGCGCGACCTGCCGAAGAACGCGCGCGACCAGCGGAGGATCGCGCCCGGATCACACCTTCGGCCAAGGCGCAAGACCCGGGTGCGATGGAGTGGCCGTCTCCGATCCCGCCGATCGACGAGCGCATCGAGCCGGCGATCCCATCGACGCGAACGCCGCCCGGTCCGGGCGAGACTGATCTCGTTGTGACACCGCTGCCCACGCCCGACGATTGGCATCGCTTCGAGCTGGCGCTCCGCCGCGTCAAGGGCGTCGGTCAGCTGAAGACCGAGTACTACCGGCACTCGGTGTTGAAGGTGCGCGTCAGCTACAGCGGAGCGGATCGTCTCGCGCATCTGTTGCGTGTCGGCGTTCCGGGCTATCGCGTGCGCGTGATCGGTGAGGATCGCAAGACACTGCAGATCCTCGTCGCATCGGAGTCGGACGAGCGCCGGCCCGGCTAACAGGCGTGAATGGCGTGCATACCGCCTAGACTGACTCGGTGAGCTCCGATCTCGAACGCCGCGCGAAACGCGTGCTCTCGCCGCTTCCCGGCCGCTATACGTGGCTCCCGCTGGATCGCGGCGAGGGCAGTTGGCTCATCACGAAGGACGGCCGCCGCGTCCTCGACCTGACCTGCGGCATCGCCGTCACGAATGTCGGTCACGCGCACCCGAAGGTCGTGAAGGCGATCAGCGAGCAGGCCGCGAAGCTCATGCACATCTCCACCGGCGTCGCCACCTATGAATCGAACATCGCGCTCGCCGAAGCGCTCGGCACCGTGACGCCGCGCGGCCTCGATACCGTGTTCTTCGGCAACTCGGGCGCGGAGGCCGTCGAGGCATCGATCAAGCTCGCGCGCCAATCCACGAAGCGCCAGGCGATCATCGCGTTCCGCGGGAGCTTCCACGGTCGCACCGCAGGAGCGCTCACTGTCACGACCTCGAAGTCTTCCTATCGACTCGGCTATGGCGCGATGCTTCCCGAGGTCTACATCGCACCGTATCCGTATGCGATGACCTGCCCGATCAAACCCGCCCATGACATGGCGACATGCGCTGAGCATTGCTTCGCCGAGCTCGAGACGATGCTCGAGCACGAGGTCCCGCCGGAGCATGTGGCCGCGATCCTCATCGAGCCTGTGCTCGGCGAAGGCGGCTATGTCGCGCCGCCCAGCTCATTCCTCGTGGCGCTGCGCGACCTGGCGACGCGCATCGGCGCGCTGCTCGTGATGGATGAGGTGCAGACCGGATTCGGACGCACCGGTGCCTGGTTCGCGACGCAGAAGCACGGCGTCGACCCCGACATCCTCGTGCTCGCGAAGGCGCTCGGCGGCGGAATGCCGCTTGGCGCGATCGTCACGTCGCGCGAGATGCAGGAGAAGTGGATCTCCGGGACGCACGGCTCGACATTCGGCGGCAATCCGGTGTCGTGCGCCTCGGGCCTCGCGACGTTCGAGATCATCCGCGATGAGGGTCTCGTCGCGCGAGCGGAGCGCCTCGGCGAGCTGATGGTGAAAGAGCTCGCGCCGCTGCGCGCGGATCCACGGGTGCGTGAGATACGGAGATTCGGCGCGATGGTCGCGGTCGAGTTCGATTCGAAGGCGACCGCCAAGGCCGCGATCGCCGGCGCGCTCGAGCGCGACGTGCTCCTGATCACCTGCGGCGCGCACGATCAGGCTGTGCGATTCATCCCGGCGCTGAATATCGCCGAGGACGATCTGCGCCTGGGCGTGCGCGCGCTTGTAGCCGCGGCCACCACGGCGAGGACCCCGACCCCCGCCTGACACCGACCTGATCCCGGCCTTCCGCAGGCGCGCCCCACATCCCGCCCAGTATTCAGTCCTGGTTCAGCGTCGTCCGCTCGCCCGCAGCGTTGTACGAGCGTCGGGGGTAAGACGATGCAGATATCCCGTACGGCGCTGCTCGTCGAGGACGATCCTCAGGTCGCCGCCACGCTGCGGAGCGATCTGGCGCGCGCGGGCTTCGTCGTTCACGAAGCGCGCACCGAGCGGGACGCTGTTCGACACGCTGAGGCGATCGCGCCCGACGTCGTGATCCTCGATCTTGCTCTCGCCGAAGGCGGTGGCGTCGTCGCGTGTCGTCACATCCGCGAGCTCGCATCCGTCGGTGACGTCCCGCTGCTCGTGCTGTCGGCGCAGCTCGATGTCGAAACGAAGATCGCGCTATTCGAGGTCGGCGTGGACGACATCGTTTCCCGCACGTGCGATCCGTCCGAGCTGATGGCGCGCGTTCACGCCATCCTTCGTCGCGGCGCGGATCGTCGAACGATGCGTCGCATCGGTCCGCTGCGCATCACGCTCACGACGGGCGATGCTTGGCTCGCCGAGCGCCCACTCGACCTCACCAACGGTGAGCGCGCTGTGCTCATCGAGCTCGCGCGCGCGTATCCCGGTCTCACGGCTCGCACCGCGCTCGACCGCAGGCCCGACCAGGACCACGACGTGAGCTCGAACGTGACGGAGGTCCTTGTTGCGCGACTGCGTCGCAAGATCGCCGCAGCGGGCGGCGGGATCGAGATCAACGCGGTGCGTCGCTCCGGTTACGTGCTCAGACCAATGACGATCACGGCGGACGCGCCCCTGTAACGCGACCGCGCGTATCGCCACCGCGCCACAACTTTCGGTATCGCTCACTCGCCCCCCTAGATGACGAGCCGGAGTGCGCTTGTGGCTGACGTGCTGTTCGCCTTTTGTCCCTTGACAGCCCCGCGAGGCCGAGTAATGTTCGACGCCTGCGCTCGTTACCAGATGTTGTATCTGCCGGGGCGGCGGGGGCGACATCTAGTACATAGAGGCACTGAGGACGAAGGAGAGGGCCAGGATGAGCTTGTATTTGCGCACCTTTACGGCATCCAAGGCGGTCGGGAGCCCACTCCTTCTTCTACGAGGCGCCAAGCGGGGCGCAAAGCGAGCCCAGCCGGCCGTCGCAGCTCACTAAGGGGAGTCCGGACATGGCAATCGCCGAGATACCGCAGCGCTCCGTCCCCACCGCGATCACACCCGTCGCCGCGCCCGCGGCCAAGAAGGGCCTTCGCCTCGAGCGCCTCTTCACCCACGAGAACGTCCACCCCTACGACGAGATCGAATGGGAGCTGCGCGACGCAGTCATCCCGGGTGAACGCGGCAACGTCTTCGAGCAGCGGGGCGTCGAGGTCCCGAAGTTCTGGTCGGCGACCGCGACGAACGTCGTCGCGTCCAAGTACTTCCGCGGCAAGCTGACGTCTCCCGAGCGCGAGTGGAGCGTCAAGCAGATGGTCGACCGCGTCGTCGACCGCATCACGGCGTGGGGGATCGAGGGCGGGTACTTCTCGAGCGAGAGCGATGCGCAGGTCTTCAATCACGAGCTCAAGTACCTGATGGTGCACCAGCACGCGTCTTTTAACTCCCCGGTCTGGTTCAACATCGGGGTCGAAGGCGTTCCGCAACAGGCGAGTGCGTGCTTCATCCTCTCCGTCGCCGACGACATGCACTCGATCCTCGACTGGTTCAAGAACGAGGGCGTGATCTTCAAGGGCGGCTCCGGATCGGGGATCAACGTCTCACGCATCCGCTCGAGCCGCGAGCAGCTCTCCGGCGGTGGCTACGCGTCCGGGCCGGTCTCCTTCATGCGGGGCGCCGATTCGGTCGCGGGCTCGATCAAGTCCGGCGGCACGACGCGGCGCGCGGCCAAGATGGTCGTGCTCGACACCGATCACCCCGACATCCGCGACTTCATCTGGTGCAAGGCCAAGGAAGAAAAGAAGGCCTGGGCGCTCGGCGAGATGGGCTACGACATGAGCCTCAACGGCGAGGCGTGGCAGTCGATCCAGTTCCAGAACGCCAACAATTCCGTGCGCGCGACCGACGACTTCATGAAGAGCGCCGTCGCTGGCGAGGCGTGGAACCTCACCGCGCGGACGGACGGCCAGGTCGTGGAGACCGCGCAGGCGCGCGACCTCCTCCGCGAGATCGCCGAAGCCACCTGGCAGTGCGGCGACCCGGGGATGCAGTTCGACACGACGATCAACGACTGGCACACGACCCCGGTGTCCGGCCGCATCAACGGCTCGAACCCGTGCTCCGAGTACATGAGCATCGATGACTCTGCTTGCAATCTCGCCTCGCTGAATCTCATGCGCTTCCTCCACGCCGACGGCGAGTTCGATGTCGCGCGGTTCGCGCGCGCCATCGACGTCGTCTTCACCGCGCAGGAGATCCTGGTCGGCTTCTCGGACTACCCAACGCCGGCGATCACGGCGAACGCGAAGAGCCACCGCCAGCTCGGCATCGGCTACGCGAACCTCGGTGCGCTTCTGATGCACCGCGGCCTCGCATACGACTCGAACGAGGGTCGGGCCTACGCGGCATCGATCACCGCGCTCATGACCGGCGAGGCCTACGCGCAGTCGGCGCGCATCGCGGCAGCTGTGGGGTCGTACGAGGCGTACCCGCGCAACAAGGCGGGTCACGACCGCGTGATGGAGAAGCACCGCGCCGCGTCGTACCGGATCATCGCGGATCTGGTGCCCCCGACGCTCCTGTCGGCCGCACGTCAGTCGTGGGACGACGCGGTGGGCCTGGGCAGGATCAGCGGGTATCGCAATGCGCAGGCCTCGGTCCTCGCTCCGACCGGGACGATCAGCTTCATGATGGATTGCGACACGACCGGCGTTGAGCCGGACATCGCGCTCGTGAAGTACAAGCGCCTCGTCGGTGGCGGGATGCTGAAGCTCGTCAACGGCACCGTGCCCGCGGCGCTGCGCCGTCTCGGCTACAGCGAGACCAGTGGCTCCGCGATCACGACGTACATCGAGCAGCACGGAACCATCGAGGGCGCACCCGAGCTACGTGAAGAGCACCTCGCGGTGTTCGACTGCGCGTTCAAGCCGCAGAACGGCCAGCGCTCCATCAGCCACATGGGTCACATCAAGATGATGGGCGCCGT
>JBDUCG010000123.1:0-5814 GCA_040003565.1 Chloroflexota bacterium
GCGGACTACGTCGGCCCGGGTCAGGTCGCATGGTTCCAGTTCACGATCCAGGCGCCACAGACCGCGGGCGTGTACAAGCTCTACATCCGGCCGCTCATCGAGGGCGCGCAGTGGATGGAGGATTACGGCGTCTTCTGGCAGGTGACGGTGAAGGGCGCGGATGCCGTGGGCTCCATCGCGGTCGCGCCCAGCAGCGCCGCGTCGGTCGAGGTCGGTGGCAGCCGCTCGTACACGGCGACGGTGACCGACGCCACGGGCTGCGTCGATCTCGCGTTCATCGACGACGCGGCGTATCCGGCCACCCCCGACGGAGGGTTGGCCGACGCGGACCTCAACGGCAAGGCCGACCTCTCGACCGCGGCGGTGTTCGCGCTCGTGAACGGATCGACCGCCGTCACGAGCTACGTTGACTGCGTCACGGTGCCCGCGGATCAGACGGTCACCTTCGTGGTCAGCTCGACGGTACCGAATACGAATGTCCGCCCGGTGATCTTCCGGGATGACAGTGGCAACAACGCCCTCGATGTCGGCGCCAGCTACGGGCCCACCGAGCCATGGGGTCTCGGCGGTCCGGTGCGCTTCATCCCCATCGAGGCGACCACCGGACCGCACACCGTCACCGTGTTCGCGGTCAGCACGGCCGAGGACTACTTCACGGACGCAGGGGCGACCGGCACCTACCGCTACGACAGCAACGACACCTTCCAGCGCGCCGGCGCGAACCTGTCGTTCGCACAGTTCGAGCAAGTGCTCTCGGACGGCGACGTCGTCAGCGTCAGCTACCAGGCCAATGAGGCCAACGCTTCGACCTTCAGCATCACGACCGATGTCGGACGCGACGCGCCGACCGTTGAGGCCATCGTCGACAGCTGGGATCAGGGACCGACGCAGAACGACATCGGTGTCCGCATCACCGAGCCGGTCACGAACGCGAATGACATCGCCTACAGCGTCCAGCGCGCAGCGACCGGTGCCGGCACGGGTTGCGACCCGGGACTCTCCTATGCGCAGCTGGCGCTCATCGCGACACCCAGAAGGACCGATACGACCTTCTATGTCGACCGGGATCTCGGCGTCGGCGCGTACTGCTATCGCGTCGCCGCGACGGATCCGGTGAGTGGGACCGCGGCCTTCGGGTACAGCCAGCGCGTGGTCATCAACAATCCGCCTCTCGCGGTCGCACCGCCGCGGGCGCTCGACGCGCGCGTGACGACGAGCGCCGGCTCGCTGGCGCTGCTCGACACTGGAGACGTCATCAAGATCGCGTTCGACAAGGCGATGCGGGCACCCCTCGGCCGCGAGATGCGCGTGCAGGACCTTGACGGCACCATCGGCGCGATCCGGTGCCTGCAGGTGGAGCAAGGCTGCACGGTGAACTCAGGGGTGGAGACGCTGGGTGGCGTCGCGTATCCGGCCAACACCGTGCTCACCATCACCATGCGCACCGATGCGATCGTTGTCGCGAACGGTGCGAGCGCTGGGCTTCAGCTCAACGTGACGGTGACGAGCGGCACGTTCGCCGATGAGGCCGGCAACACCTGGGATGTCAACGGGTCACAGGACGTCACGCTCGGAGCGCCCGACTAACTCGTCAGCCCGGGCGCGCGATCACCGTAAGCGGGCCAGCTCCTCCGCCACCGTCGGCGCCCACTTCACGTTCTGACACGTCGGGCAGTACCAGCTCTTGCGGAACTCGCCGGGGTGATAGCCCCACGCGACGGCCGTGCCGCAAACGTGACACGGGAGGCCGGTGCGCTCGTCGACCCACATCCCCTCAGCGGCGTTGAGCGCGAAGCGCGTCCGTCGCTCGCCACCACCGCGGTTGAGGCGCATGAGCCTTCGCGCCTGCGTCACAAGGCGCGCGAGCGTGGCGTCGTCGAGATCCGCGACCTTCGCCCACGGCGACACGCGCTCGAGGAAAAGGGCCTCGCACTTGAAGACGTTGCCGATGCCCGAGATCGTCCGCTGATCGAGGAGCGCGGTCGCGATGTCACGCTCGGGCGGGCTGGCCCGCAGCCGCCGCAGCGCCTCGTCGGCGTCGAAGTCGTCGTGGATGATGTCGGGTCCGAGCTCCGGCAGCACGGCATGGAACGCGATCTCTCTCGTCGTCATCAGCTCCACGACCGGGGGGCGGAAGCACGGTGCGACGAACGCGTCGGTCGTGATGACCACCCGAGCGTCGGACCGCGGCGACCACCACCGCTCGCCGGGACGATAGACATGCCACGCGCCGGTCATCTTCATGTGCGTGTGCAGCACCACGTCCGCGTCGCCGCGCGCGAACGTGATGAGGAGATGCTTGCCGTTCGACTCGACGCTGCGGACGATGCTGCCGACGACCTCGAAGCGCGCGGCGTCGGAGCTCATGCGGGGTGCGACGACCTCGAACCCCGTGACGACGCGGTCCCCGAGCGCGCGTCGCAGCACGTTCGCGGTGCGATGGATCGTGTCGCCTTCAGGCATTTCGTTTCATGTAGCCGCGCGGCGTGCGCGCGAAGCCGGCCTTCTGCAGCGCGTCCGCCAGCGGAGATTCGTCGACCGGAACGCCGTCGACCTCGTCCAGGAAGAACGGCGCGCGCCGATCCGGGCTCGCCTCGGCCGCGAGCGCCGTCGCGATGAGCGCGCGGGCATCCGCGACCTCGTGCTCGTCACCGTCGACGAAGGTCAGCAGCGCGCGCTCGTCACGCGCGAGCCACGCGGCAAGGGCGCCGTCGACAAGGACGACGAGCGCGCCCGCGCTGCGCATCGGGCGCCGACCCTCGGCACGCTCCGGCCAGGCCAGCGCCGCGCCGTAGAGGTTCGCCGGATCCGTGGCCGCGAGCGTCGCGACGCGGGGCGCATCGCTCGCCTCACGCACGACACGGAGACGATCGACCGCGCCGGGCAATGCGAACTGTGTCGCGCCGCGTCCGGCGACGAAGTAGCCGCGCCGCACGCGGCCGGCGTCTTCCATCGCCTTCAGCACGCCGTAGACCGCGGCGAATCCGCCGGAGACGCCCTCGGCCTGCACGGCTTCCCGCGTCACGATGCCGTGCCGCTCGAGCAGCTGGTGGACGCGCGCGGTCACGCGCTCCGTCGGGGTCAGGTTCGGCACCCGTAGCGAATCGATGAGCGACCAGCGACCGGCGCTCTCCTTTGAATAGATCGCGGCGCGCTCGGCCGACACGAGCATCGACGCGCGCGTCGGATACGTGGATCGGCGCGCGGCATTCGCGCGGCGCCGCGCGCGCGACGCGGGCGAGCGTATGAACCCGCGCAGCGGCTGGAGCGTGTCGTTCGAGACCTCACCCGACCACACCAGATCCCACAGCGCCTCGAGCACCTCGGGCGTGAAACCGCCGCCGAGACCGGCGAGCAGCTGCGGGAAGAAGAGCGCGCCACGCGCCGCGAGCAGATCGCGGATCTTCTGGTGCGTCGTGCCGCTCGGCCGCTCATCGCGTGGCTCGGGAAGCAGGGCGAGATGCTCGGTGAGGAAGACGCTGACCTTGCCGTCGTGCGGACCGCTCGCACCACCGCCGACCCACACCGCGGCACCGGATGCGAGCAGCGCGTCGAGGTCGCCTTCGTCGTAGTCGCTGACCCGCGACGGCAGGATGCGCGACTCGAGGTCCGAGGCAGGGACGAACGCGCCCTGGAGCTGCGCGATCGCGTCGAGCAGAGCGCCCTCACCAGCGCGCGGCGCGTCCAGACCGTGCCATGCGGTCGCGAACCGCGCCAGCGCCGCCTGCTCCACCGGCTCGACCTCACGTCGCAGCCGCGCGAGGGATCGCTGGCGGAGCGTGCGCAGGACGCCAACGTCGACCCACTCGACACCCGTGCCGCCGGGCCGGAACTCGCCTTCGATCACCGTTCCCGCATCCGCGAGCTCGCGCAGCGCACCCTGCACGAGGCGCGCGGACAGGCCAAGACGGTGCGCGAGGTCCGCGGCGCCGAACGGTCCGTGCGTCCGCGCATAGCGGCGCACCAGCGACGCGAGCGGCCGCTCGCTGCTCGCGAGGAACGCGTCGGGCAGGCCTGGGGGCACGACGGCGCCGAGCGCGTCGCGGTACTTCGCCGCGTCCTCCGCGGCGATGTGCCGTGTCTCGCCCGCGATGACGAGCGAGACCGTGCGGCGGTCGCGCTCGAGCTCCGCGAGCCACTCGTCCGCGTCTGACGCGTCGGTCACTCGTGCCGCGACCTCGTCGCGCGTCAGGTCGCCGAGACGAAGCAGCAGGTCGTGCACACCGTCGGCATGGCGCGCCGCGCGGTCGGGGGCGAGATGCTGCAGATCCAGCTCGAGCTCCGCGAGCACATCGGCATCGAGCAGCTCGCGCAGCTCGGCCTCGCCGAGGAGCGTGCGCAGCTGCGCGGGATCGACGGTGAGCGCCTGCGCGCGCCGCTCCGCGAGCGGCGCGTCGCCTTCATAGATGAAGTTGCCGACGTAGGTGAACAGGAGCGACGACGCGAACGGCGAAGGTGTCTTCGAGTCGACGGTGACGACACGGATGTCGCGGCTGCGGATCCCGCGCAGCACCTCGATGAGCGCCGGCATGTCGAAGACGTCCTGCAGGCACTCGCGATAGGCCTCGAGGATGATCGGAAATGAGCCGAAGCGCGATGCGACCTGCATGAGCTCGGACGCGCGGCGGCGCGTGTGCCACAGGGGCGATCGGCTGCCGGGGAAGCGGCGCGGCAGAAGTAGCGCACGGCCGGCCGCCTCGCGGAAACGCGCCGCGAACAGCGGCGTCTCCGACAGCCGCGCGACGACGAGATCCTGCGCCCGGTCCGGATCGGGCAGTGCGACCTCGGCCGGCGGCGGCGCGTCCGCCTCGGGGAAGCGCGCCACGATGCCATCGTCGGACCAGAGGACGTCGATCTCGAGATCGCTGCGCTCGCGCACCATCGCGGCGATCGCCATCGCCCACGGCGCGTGGACCTTGCCGCCGAATGGGGTGAGCACGCACACGCGCCAGTCGCCCACCTCGTCGAGGTAGCGCTCGACGATGATCGTCCGGTCGTCGGGCACGGCGCCCGCGGCCGCGTACTGGTCCGCGAGGTACTGCAGGAGATTGCGCGCGGCGCGCTCGTCGAGATCGTGCTTCTCCATCAGGCGCTGCATGCCTTCCGCCGGATCCGACGCGCGCAGCGACCGCGTGAGCGCGCCGATCGCGCGACCGAACTCGAGCGGGCGCGCAGCGCTCTCGCCCTTCCAGAATGGCATCTTCCCGGGGACGCCCGGCGCGGGCGAGACGAGCACGCGGTCGTGCGTGATCTCCTCGACGCGCCAGGTCGACGCGCCGAGGAGGAACGTCTCGCCCTGACGCGTCTCGAACACCATCTCCTCGTCGAGCTCGCCAACGCGTCCCTTGCCCGGCTCGGCGCCGACGAGGAACACGCCGTACAGCCCGCGGTCCGGGATCGTGCCGCCGCTGGTGAGCGCGATGCGCCCCGCGCCCTCGCGCGAGCGCAGGCCGTTCGCGACGCGGTCCCACACGACGCGCGGCCGGAGCTCCGCGAATTCATCGGAGGGGAACCGACCCGAGAGCATGTCGAGGACGCCTTCGAGGATCGGCCGCGCGAGGTCGGCGAACGGCGCCGCGCGGCGCACGACCCGCTCGAGGTCATCGACGGTCCATGGCTCAACAGCGACCATCGCGACGATCTGCTGCGCGAGCACGTCGATGGGATTGCGCGGGTAGCGAGATTGCTCCACCGCTCCGGCGTGCATCCGCTCCGTGAGCGCCGCGCAGGCGAGCAGATCGCCGCGGAACTTCGGCATGATCACGCCCTTGCTGGGGATGTCGATGCGATGCCCGGCGCGGCCGATGCGCTGCA
>JBDUCG010000124.1:0-5786 GCA_040003565.1 Chloroflexota bacterium
ATCGAGGACACCATCCAGACCGCCCACGACATGGGCATCACGGCGAAGATCGATCCGAACACGACAGGCCTGTCACTCACGCTCGGCTCCAAGGAAGTGAAGCTCGTCGACATGGCGAGCGCCTACGGGGTCCTCGCGAACCTCGGCGTGCGCGTGACCCCCACCTACATCCTCAAAGTCGAGGACTCGCGCGGGAAGGTCGTGTGGGAGCACAAGGACTACGAGCAGAAGCGCGTCCTCGACGCGGGCGTCGCGTGGCTGATGACCGACATCCTCAAGGACACCACGCAGCCGTCGCGCGACTTCATCTTCGGCAGCTGGACCAACATCGGCCGACCCGCGGCGCTCAAGACCGGAACGACCGACAACCTCAAGGACGTGTACAGCGTCGGCTTTGTGCCCAGCCTGGTCACCGGCGTGTGGATGGGCAACGCGAACGGCGATCCGATGAGCTCGCGCGACTTCTCGAGCGCGATGGGCCCCGGTCAGCTGTGGCGCGACTACATGAAGGAAGTGCTCGACGGCGTACCCGCCGCGGACTGGGAGCGGCCGGCGAACATCGTGCAGGCCACGATCGTCGCCGCGCCCGGCGCATTCGGTGGATACGGCTCGGGTCTCCTACCCTCGAGCCTCTCTCCGTTCTCGATGAGCGAGTTCTTCGTGCGCGGCACGGTGCCGACGCAGGTGGACAACTGGTGGGTCGAGGGATGTCCGGGTCCGGACGGCACGCGCAGGGTCGCGCTCAAGCCGCAGGAGCGCGCGCCCGGGAACGTCTGGCAGAAGTACACCGATCAATGGATCAAGGGCGCGAACGCGGGCTCGTACGGCTACGGGCGCTACAGCTGGAACCTGATCGGATCCGAACCGTGCCCCAGCCCATCGCCATCGCCGTCGCCGTCTCCCTCGCCGGCGTTCACGCCAGGGCAAACGAACAAGCCGAGCGGCACGCCGTTCGTGGTCCCGTCGCTCACGCTGCCGCCATTCCCATCCGGGCGTACGGTCGCTCCAAGTCCCACGCGCACGCCGTGATCCGGCGCGTCGGTGCGATCGTCGCGTGCGTCGACCCGAACGGACGCGTGCTTCTCGTTCGTCAGCGCGGTGGTCCCTTTGCCGGTGCATGGCTGTTGCCCGGTGGCGGCGTTGAAGAGGGCGAGTCGCCCGAGGATGCGGTGCGTCGCGAGACGCGAGAGGAGACGGGCTGCGAGCTGACGCAGCTCGCACACGTCGCGACCTATGAGGTCGACGAGAGCACGCAGGACTTTCGCTCGCTGATGCATCTCTACCTCGGCACCGCCGTCGGCGAGCCGCGCGCGGAGGACGGATCCGCGGTGCGCTGGTCCGCGGCCGATGGTTCGGGTTTTCACGCGGCGCTGCGACGCGAGCTCGCCGATGCCGGCCTTCGCCGTGAAGATGACGAGCGGCTCGGACGCGAGCTGTCCGCGACGAACGTGGCGATGCGCCGCGTCGACCGATGACAAATTCAGCGACATCCACGATGACGTTCCGGGATGTCACGATGCGAATGCGCGCGCGCGCAAGTGCGCGCTGAGCGGTACGCATTCGACCGTTCTGGGTACGACGACTAGTCCATTTAGTTGGGGAACAGGGGCGCCGATACCCCGTTGACGCGCCTTTGACACTCGAGGGCCCGATCGCCCGCTAGTCGGGCGTGCGTCCGGTCCGTTAACTAGGTGGCACAACGCGAGGCGCTTGGGGCGCCTGCGGTGCGGGGAGAGTGCGTTGAAACGGACCAAGAAGGCTGCGGTCATCGCAACGTGTATGTCCCTGTGCGCTGCGATCCTCGCAGGCACTGCCGGTGCGCCCGTCGCCGCGCACGTGCAACCGGTGTACCGGCCCGTCGCGATCCTGACGGTGATCTCAGGCGAGGTATTGATCCGCGCTCAAGGACACTACTTCTCGCTCGCGACGGACGGCGCCGTCCTCTACGTAGGCACCACGCTACGCACGAGCGCTGACGCCCAGGCGCTCATCACCCTCGTCGAAGGATCGACGCTGGAGCTCGACCCAGCGAGCGACATCACGATCGAAGACGTGACGATGCCGAGCGGTTCGACGATCGCGCAGGCTCTCGGGCGAGGCTGGCAGGTGGTCACGCGACTCACGACCGCCGACTCACGCTTCGGGCTGAAGACGCCGGCTTCGACCGCATCGGTGCGCGGCATCGAGTTCGAAATCGCCGCTGCCGATGCTCTCGACGGTCTGACGATGATGCTGACCACGCAACCGGTCATCACCGCGGTCGCGGGCATGCCGAGCGTGGAGCTTCTCGCTCCCACCACGACCACCGCGGTGCGCTCGACCTCCGTTCTTATGTCAACACTGACCACGACACCCGGCGCTGAGCGCATTCGCAAGATCTTCACGACCACCTCCGTCGTGCGCGCTCCCCTGGCTGAGCGGTCCCGCGACCGCGACAGCGAGCGCGCGAAGGACTAGAGCCGCACGATCGTCGCGCCGTCGCCGCCCTCCGCGGCGCCGGCGGGCTCATGAGCGCGGACAAGTGGATGCCGTGACAGGACCTCACGCACGGCGGTCCGCAGCGCGCCCGTTCCCTTCCCGTGCACGATCCGCAGGCGATCGACCCCCGCGACCGCCGCGTCGTTGAGGTAGCGGTCGAGCACCTCGAGCGCCTCTTCCGCCCGCGCGCCGCGTAGATCGAGCTGCAGCGAGACTGCCGGAGCGGATCCAGCGACGAGGGGGCGCGCCGCTAGTCGCGGCTCGGAGGGGGCCGCAGCGGGCCGCAGGCTGGACGCCGGGACACGAAGTCGCAGCGGGCCCGCGGCGACGTCGGCCATGCCGCGGTCGTCGATCGAGAGGAGCGTGCCTGCCTCGCTGACGCCTTCGACGTGCACCGGCGAACCCACGGCGATAGGGACTGTGACGCGCGGTGCGGAGTCCGCCGGTGCCGACGACCGGCGCGTCGTCTCCGCTTCCGCCAGGGCGGCGCGCGCATCGTCGACGAGCTTGCGCTGCGCGGCCGCATCGCGCGCCCCCTCCGCCTGTCGCAGGGCGCGTCGCGCCTGGAGGATCAGCTCGTCGGCCTCCGTGCGCGAGCGCCGCGCGGCGCGTTCCGATTCGTCGCGGATGCGCTCTGCATCGCGTCGCGCCTCCTCCATCAGGCGGCGCGCGTCCTCCGCCGACACGCGAGCCTCTTCCAGCGCCGATGAGAGATCGGTGCGATGGCGCTCGGCCTCACGCAGCGTCCGCTCGAGCGATCGATGCAGCTCCGAAAGATGCGACTCCGCGCGCGCGAGGACCGCGCGATCGAGACCCAGACGCCCCGCGATCGCGAACGCGTTCGACGAGCCGGGTAGGCCGACGTGCAGGCGATACGTGGGTCGGAGCGACTCGGCGTCGAATTCGACGCTGGCGTTCGACACGCCGGGGGTGTTCAGCGCGAACGCCTTGAGCTCGGGATAGTGCGTCGTCGCCGCGACGAGAACGCCGCGCTCGAGCAGCGTCTCCAGCACGGCCATCGCGAGGGCCGCGCCTTCGTCCGGGTCCGTTCCCGCACCGAGCTCGTCGAGGAGCGCGAGGTCGTCGCGCTCCGCCTCAGCCAGCGTGGCAACGACGTTGCGGAGATGGGATGAGAAGGTCGAGAGGGACTGCGCGATCGACTGCTCGTCGCCGATGTCGGCGAAGACGCGGCGCACCACGGGTACGCGGCTCCCACGCGCTGCCGGCACCTGCAGGCCCGACGCAGCCATGAGCGCAAAGATCCCGATCGTGCGGAGCGTCACGGTCTTGCCGCCGGTGTTCGGCCCGGTGATCACGAGCGCGCGGAAATCGGAGCCGAGCCGCACGTCGATGGGGACCACGCCCGTGCCTCGCTCGACGAGCAGCGGATGGCGCGCTCCGACCAGGTCCAGGATGCCGTGCTCATCGAGCGCAGGACGCTCGCATTCGAGGTGGGCGGCGAGTTCGGCCTTGGCCAGCAGCAGGTCGATCGCCGCGAGCGCCGTCGTGACGGCGTCGAGATCGTCCCCCGCCCGCTCGACACGGCGCGAGAGGTCATCGAGAACGTGTTGGACCTCGGCGCTCTCGGCGAGCTCGGCCTCGCGGAGCGCGTTGTTCGCTTCGAGGATCTCGAGCGGCTCGATGAACACCGTCGCGCCGCTGGCGGACTGGTCGTGGACGATGCCCTTCACCGAACCGCGCATCTCGGACTTCACCGGCACGACGTAGCGTCCGCCGCGCTGCGTGATGAGCTGCTCCTGCAGCGCGCGCGCGAGGTCCGGGGACCGCAGCAGGCCGTCCAGGCGCTGCTGGAGACGCGCCTGCGCCGCACGCAACGCCGCGCGCAGGGAGCCCAGGCGCGGGCTGGCGCGGTCAAGCACCTCGCCGGCGCCGCCGATGGCGTGCTCGATCGCGTCGGCCACGTCGCGTGGCGGCCGCGCGAAGCGCGCCTTCGCGGCGAGGGGCGGATAGGGGTGGACGTCAGCGAACAGCTTCTCCGCGGCGCGGATCGTGTCGGCGATCTCGAGGAGCTGCAGGGGATCGAGCGAGCCACCCAGCCGAGCGCGACGCAGACCATCGCGGATGTCGCGCGCGCCGCCGAGTCCCGCTGAGGGCTGCGCGCGCAGCAGGTCGCGCGCCGCGGCGGTCTCGTCCTGCAGCCGTTCCGCCTCGCGCACGTCGGTCACCGGGCTCAGCGCTTCGGCGAGCTCGTGCCCGGGGGCGAACGAGGTGCGCTCGGCGAGGAGGGCGCGGATCGCCGGGTATTCGAGCGTGACGAGCGCGCGCTCCGCCGCGGTCGTCATCGGGAGACCCCGCCCGAGCCGCGCACCCACAGACGCCACGGCTTCGCCGACGTCGCGCTCTGCGCGATGCCGATCCGCGGCCCGCGCGCGATCTGGCGCGCCGGGACGGTCGGTGCGTCGCGCACCTGCAGCGCCGACCGCGTCAGGTCGAAGCCCGAATGCGCCGTGGACAGCGTGAAGGCGCGCCCGAGGAGTCCGGGTCCGCTGAGGCGCGCGCCAGCCGCGAAGCCCTCGAGGGGCTCCGCGCCCCGGAGGAGCACCGCTCCGGCGATCTCATCGGCATGCGCGACGACGTTCATGCAGTACCAGACCCCGTGTGAGAGATAGACGTAGGCGTGTCCCGGCCTCCCGAACATCACTGCGGTGCGCGGCGTGGGGCCGCGGAACGCGTGCGAGGCCGGGTCTCGCGCGCCCTGGTAGGCCTCGACCTCGACGAGCCGCGCGGCGCGCCGGCCCTCGGGGCCATCGTAGAGGAGCACCTTGCCGAGGAGCTCGCGCGCCACGACGAGCGTCGGGCGCGCGTAGAACGCGCGGGGCAGGCGCGGGCCGTAACGGAGCGCCCGCGTGCTAGCTGGTCTTGCGGGGATCGAGCGCGTCTCGGAGGCCGTCGCCGACGTAGTTGATCGACAGCACCGTCAGGAAGATGAGGAAGCCGGGGAAGAACGCCCAGTGCGGCGCGATGTCGAGGTAGTCCTTCGCGTCGTAGAGAAGGCGGCCCCACGTCGGTGTGTCGGACGGAAAGCCGAGACCGAGGAACGAGAGCGTCGACTCGGTCAGGATCGCGCCGCCCACGCCGATCGTTGCGGCCACGAGGACCGGGCTCAGGACGTTGGGGATGATGTGCTTCATGATGATCCGGCTGTCGGGGTCGCCGATCGCGCGCGCGGCCTCGACGAACTCCTTCTGTTTCAGCGACAGGAACGACGCTCGCACCAGGCGTGCGACGGGCATCCAGTTCAGGATGCCGATGACGCCGACGATCATCAGGAAGATGCCGAGCTCCGG
>JBDUCG010000125.1:0-5781 GCA_040003565.1 Chloroflexota bacterium
AGAACGGCCAGCGCTCCATCAGCCACATGGGTCACATCAAGATGATGGGCGCCGTCCAGCCCTTCATCTCCGGCGCGATCAGCAAGACCGTCAACCTGCCGGAGAACGCGACCGTCGAGGATGTCGCCGAGGCATACCTCGAGGCGTGGAAGCACGGCGTCAAGGCGATCGCGGTCTATCGCGACGGCAGCAAGAAGGTCCAGCCGCTCTCGGTCAACGCCGACGCGAGCAACACCAAGACAATCGTCGAGCAGGTCGTCACGATCGAGAAGATCGTCGAGGTCAACCGGCCGCAGCGCCGCCGGCTCGCCGACACGCGCGAATCGCTGACGCACAAGTTCTCGATCGAAGGCCACGAGGGGTACATCACCGTCGGAAAGTTCGAGGACGGCATGCCGGGCGAGCTCTTCGTCACGATGGCGAAGGAAGGCTCGACGCTCTCGGGGATGATGGACGCCTTCGCGACCAGCATCTCGCTCCTGTTCCAGTACGGCGTACCGCTCTCGCACCTGGTCGAGAAGTTCGGACACATGCGCTTCGAGCCGTCCGGCTGGACGGGCAATCCCGAGATCGGGATGGCCAAGTCGATCGTCGACTACGTCTTCCGCTGGCTCGGCCACCGCTTCCTCACCGCGGACGAGAAGGCGTATCTGGGCCTCACGCGTCACACCGAGATCGCCGACACACAGGCACAGCAGGAGCTGCTCGCCACGACGGTCGCGATCTCACCACCACCCATCACCGAGAACTTCACCATCGCGGCGTCCCCAGTTCGGGGGATGCGACTCAACTCGACACCCGACGCGCCGCCGTGCCCGCGCTGTGGCTGGCTCACCGTGCGAAACGGGACCTGCCACAAATGCGAGAACTGCGGAGAAACGACCGGGTGCTCGTAACTCCCTAAGACAGGCTCTGGCCGGCCCGCCCGCTGGCCAGTCCGCCTCGATGGCCCGGCACTCCCTGCTCCCCTGGGGTGCCGGGCCTTCTTTTTGCCTTTTTGTCACACAACTGTCATGTGGACCACAAATTGCGTAGGAGTTAGTGGTTACAAATCTGACGCGGATCGATAGGAACGATGTGACGCTGTCGTTCGTCTCAGATGCAGTGGTCAGAATGAATCGCGGGTGCTGGGTGGGTACCCGATCGGGAGGCTCCTCCGCATGGCAGTAGCCGCAAGAGAAGGCGAGCGCGCCGTACGCCGCAGTCGCGGTGTCTCGCTGCGGTTCGTCGTCCTCCCGCTGACGGTCCTCGCTGCCGCGGTCGCGATCGTGTTCGCCGCGCCGTACGTCTATGCCGAGCGCGCTCTCCCCGGCGTCACGGTCGCGGGCGTGCAGGTCGGCTCGCTCGACACCGCCGCGATCCACGAGCGCCTCAACAGCGAGCTCGCGCAGCCATGGGCCCAGCGCGCCGTCGTCGCGACGCACGATGGACAGACGTGGCGCACGACCAACGGCGACCTCGCCGTGTCGCCCGACGTCGACACCGCCATCGCCGCTGCGGTCGCGTACGGCAAGAGCGGCTCGCCGATCGATCGGGCCGCCGCCTGGGTCGACGCGCTACGCGGGCAGGCTCAGATCCCGCTCACGTTGCGCGCCCAGGGCGACGCGCTCGACCGCTGGGTCGCCAGCCTCGCCACCGGGATCGATCGCAAGGCGGTCTCCGGCGAGATCGCGCTGTCCGCCAACGGGTTGACGCTCACCGAGCCGGTCCTCGGTCGCGAGCTCGACCGCGGCGCGGCCACCGCGGCGGTCCTCGCGGCGCGGACCTTTGACGACCGCGAGATCGACCTGCACGTTCGCGCGATCTATCCGGCGGTCGACGAGTCGGGCTACCGCGACGCGGTGACGCGCGCGACCGCGGCGATCACCCCGCTCGAGGTCACCGTCGAAGATCGGCGCATCAGCGAGGACGCTGCGGCTTTGTCGACGCTGCTCTCGATCGAGCGCGTCGCCGCGCGGGCCGACGAGCTGCCCGCGCTGCCGGTGGACGCGATCGCGCCGACGGCGCGCTATCGCTACGTCGTTTCTCTGAAGGCCGATCGACTCGCGGAGTGGGTGAGCGCGATCGCGGCCAAGCTCGACCGTCCGGCGAAGAGCGCCCGCTTCACGGTGAACGCGGACGGCGTCGCCTCGGTGGTCCCCGGCGCGACGGGCATCCGCGTGACACAGGACAAGCTCATCGCGCAGCTCGGGGCGGACCTCCTGCGTCCGGCCGTGGGCACGCGCAACGTGGCGGCGCCCGCCGCGCTCGACGTACCGGGGTTCTCCACCGATCAGGCCAACACCTGGCTGCCGAAGATCTCGCGCACGTCGGAGTTCACCACGTACTACCCGCCGAGCGCGGCGCGTCACGCGAACATCTCGACCGGCTCGTCACAGTTCGACGGGGTCGTCATCCTCCCTGGCCAGACGTTCTCGTTCTGGGAGCTGCTCGGGCCGGTCACCGTCGAGCGCGGCTACGCCTTCGCCGGCGCGATCATCAACAACCGCTCCGACGAGAACGTCATCGGCGGCGGTCTCTGCCAGGTATCGACCACCATGTTCAACGCGCTCTCGAAGCTCGGCTACGAGATCGTCGAGCGCCACGCCCACGGCTATTACATCGACCGCTACCCGATCGGCCTCGACGCCGCGGTGTTCGATCCAGGCGTCGACTTCAAGTGGAAGAACGACACCGAGGCGCCGGTCTTCCTGTGGTCGTGGAACGACGCGACCAGCCTGACCTTCGACGTCTGGAGCGTGCCCACCGGTCGCACGGTCTCGTTCAGCGCCGCGGCACAGAGCAGGTTCGTCGACGTTCCCGCCGATCAGCCGGCCGATCCCGCGTTCATTCCCGGCTCGAAGGTCATGGGACGCGATGTGATCCGCACGCGCACCGTCGTCGACAACGGAACGGTCCTGCATCAGGACACGTTCTTCAGTCGCTATGTGCCGGTGTGGGGCGGACCCGCGCTCGCACCAGTAACACCGCCCGCACCCTAATTCGAGCGCGGCGCTGCGCGCCCGAATTCGAGCGCAGCCCTTAGCCCGTATCACTACGCGACCCTTCGGCTAAACGTCACCCGAACGGGTGAGCGCTCGAGATAACGGCCTGACAGGCGAGCCGTTAGACGACCATGTTGGGAGCAAGTCGCCCGGAGAAGCTGGACCGCCTGATCGAGAGCGTCGCACGTGGGGAGCGAGAGCTGGCGTCCGTTCGTGACGCGAAACTTCGCGAAGCCGTGCGCGTTGCGCTGCGCATGCACAAGAACGCGCCGAGCGGTCTCGACGCACTTGCGCGGGCACGCATGCGCGACCGCGTTCTCGCTTCGGTGCGACCGGGCCGCCCCACGCCCGCGGATCGCGCAGCGGTCGCTTTCGCGATGCTCGCGAAGCCCGCGCCGTACATCGTGCGCATCATCGCCGTGACCGCGCTCTGCGTCGCGACGATCGCGGGCGCGGCCGTCGCCGGTGCCGACACGCTCCCCGACGATGCGCTTTACTCAGTGAAGCTCGCGGGCGAGGACCTGCGCCTCACGCTCGCGCACAACGCCGAAGATCGCGCCGCGGTCCAGCTTTCGATCGCCGAGCATCGCCTCGCGGAGGCGGAAGCGCTCGCAACGAGCGGACGGGACGAGGACGCGCTCGTCGCGTCGAGCACGTACTCGCAGCAGATCGCGCAGGCGGCCGCGGAGCTCGCCGAGCTGGAGGAGTTGCAACCGGAAGTGGTCGCGCTCGTGGCGCAGCTCGACGATCGTTTCAACGAGCAGCGCTCCCGCGTGCAGCTGCTCGCGACCAAGCTCTCGGCGGACCCGACGACCCTGCGCGCCTCGGAGATCATGGCCGTCGTGGCGGCCCCCACCTTGGCTCCCGGCCTGCTTGGGGTGCAGCGGATCGCCGAGACCGCGGCAGGTGTCGCTGAGGACCTGGCGTCGCAGTCGGCGCTGCCGGCCTCGCTCCGCGCCAGCCCCCAGCCGCGCGCCGTCCGGAACGCCGAGGTGGTGCGCAAGAACGCGGAACAGGCCCGCGCCGCCGCGGACCGGGCCAAGGCCAAGAGCGCGAAGAACAAGAAGGCCGAAGAGCGTTACGACCGGGACTACGAGCGGGACTAGCGCGTCTTGACCCTGAGCTGTCTTGGGAAGCAGCGGAGGCGTCCTCTCTCTCGAAACGGGCCCGCTCCTCCCTCAACTCTCCCTGAGCCCCAGCCAGACCCCCCTCTAAGTCGTCCCCGTCCCCGCTGCTCCTCGGCTTCTTGTCTTCCCTTTAGAGGGAACGGCGGAGTAGGTCGAGAGCCCCGAGTAGGGCGCGGCGGCGGCCTTCGACGAGCGAGCCGAAGCGGATCGTTGATGTCCGCGGGCGAGCGGGTGTCCAGATCTTCAGCTCCGCGCTCTGCTCCCCGAATGGGATCACGAGGCGCACCTCGGGCACCGGCTGGAGATCGTCGAGCAGTTTCGTGAGCTCGTCTGCGTCCGCGATCGGACGAACGAAGCCGTGCGCGTACCAGGATGCCGAGCCGGGCGCGTCAGACAAGGCGCGCGCGACGTCCCCGCCCGAGAGCGACTCCGCCGTCGCGAGGCGCCAGCCCCGCTCGCCCAGTCCGCGTCCGATCACCGCGCCGAGCGTGTCCTCATCGGTCCCCCAGACGTATTGACCGAGCCGCTCGCGGATGAGCGCCTCCATCTTGCCGATGCGCGCGTCCATTGTCGCGGCGTCGGTGTCCTTGTCGGTGATGCGCACGTGGACGCCGTCGTTCTTCGCCTTCGTCACGACCGTCGGCGCTGTCGATCGCACGAGCTCGCCGAGGGCTTCTTCGGCGAGCGACTCGCCGATGCCGAGCATTTTTAGCGTGCGCGAACGGAGTACGGCTCCGGCGACGAGCGTCGGCTCGGCGTGGTGCTCCCACATGTACGTCATCTCGCGCGGCACGCCGGGCATCGCGATGATCCTCTTTCCGTCCTTCCGCACGTCCCAACCCGGCGCGGTGCCGTTGGGATTCGGCAGCGCGCGCGCGGAGGGGAGCAGCCACGCCTGTTTGCGATTGCGCTCCGGCATCGAGGCGCCGCGCGCGGCGAACCATTCGCGGAGCTCGCGCTCCAGGGTGGGGTCGACCGACGGCTCCTCGCCGACGGCGGCGGCGATCGTCTCTCGCGTGATGTCGTCCTCGGTCGGTCCGAGACCGCCAGTGCAGATGACGAGGTCCGAGCGACCGAGGGCCCGTTCCAGCGTCTCTCGAAAGCGCGCCGGGTTGTCGCCGACGGTCGAGATGTACAAGCAGTCGATGCCGAGGTCCGCGAGGCGCGACGCGAGGTACTGGGCGTTGGTGTCCACGATCTGCCCCAGGAGCAGCTCGGTGCCGATAGAAAGGATCTCGGCGCGCACTTCGCTGACCTCCTCGCCCGCCCGGCTGGCACGCCACTTGCACTCGCGAACACCGACAACAAAGAAATCCCAACCCTTCCCTTCCTCACCACGAGACCCCGCCGAAAGGCGGGGTTTTGTGGTTCTAGGGGGTCGTGAGCCTAGGGTACGATGCCATCGTCCTAGACCGTGTGGAGGTGAGTCGTGGCGAACGGCTACTGCGTCAAGTGCAAGGCCTCGCGCGAGATCAAGGACGCGAAGCCGATCACGATGAAGAACGGTCGGCCCGCGACCCAGGGCTCCTGCCCGGTCTGCGGCACCAAGATCTTCAAGATCGGCGCGGCCTAGTTCCTGCTGCCGACTAAGCGGTCGGAGGTGCGCACGTTATGAAGGTCAAGGATCTGATGACCACAGGACCCACGGTGGTGAAGCCGCAGGACACCGC
>JBDUCG010000126.1:0-5770 GCA_040003565.1 Chloroflexota bacterium
GCGCCGCTGCCGCCGCCCACCGGCACGATGAGCACGTCGGCGTCGGGCCGCTCGAGAAGGACCTCCAGCGCCGCGGTCGCGACGCCCGCGATGAGGTACGGCTCGTTCCCGGAGTGGACGTAGCGCGTGCCGTTCGCGGCCGCGCGCCGCTCGCACTCGACGCGCGCATCGTCGTAGTCATTCCCGTGCTCGACGATCGTCGCGCCGTTCGCGCGCATCGCGGCGACCTTCAGCGGGTTCGCGGCCTTCGGCACGACGATGGTCACCGGCACGCCGAACACACCGCCGGCGTACGCGAGTGACTGGCCGTGGTTCCCGGTGGACGCGCCGATCACGCCGGCCTTCGCCGTCGGATCGCGCCCGATCAGGTTCAGGCCACCACGCACCTTGAACGCCGCGGTCGGGAGGAGGTTCTCGCACTTGAGCCAGACGTCAAGACCGAGCGCGGTGCTCACCGCATCGCGTCGGATGAGCGGCGTTGGCGTGAGGTGCGCCCTGAGGAAATCACGTGCCGCGAGCACGGCGGCGAACGACGGCTCTCCAGTCCAGGCCGCGCCCGTCACCGGGTCACCGCGTTCTCCACAGCGAGTACGACAGGGCGAGGAGCCAGACCCCGAGCAGCGCGCGGAGCGGCAGCCACGCCACGGCCATGTCGAACCCGAGCGGTCCGAGGGCGAATACGAGCGCGAACTCTCCCGCTGCGAGCCCAAGCGTGACCGCGCCGAGCCAGCGCGGCAGCACGCCGGTCTCCCACCACATCTTCCCGATGGTCCACCACCAGATCGCGCGCACGAACAGCGCGGCCACGGCGAGCTCTGGCGCCGCCGAGGCAGCGATGCCCACGAGTGCGACCGCCGTGCCGCTGATCGTGCCGAGCATCGCGCCGCTCTGCCGGACGACGAGGTGTCGCACATGCAGGACCGCGATGACCGGGAGCATCAGACCGTACGCGACGGACGTGAGGAGGAAGAACCACGAGGGATAGAAGCCCGGGCTGAACGCGATCGCGGCGATGTGCGCGACGCCCGCGATCGCGCCCCACATCGCGGCCTTCCACGTCGCTTCGCTCTCGTGCGCGTCTAAGGCTTGCGCTTCCCGTTCTCGTCGTATTCATAGAAGCCCTTGCCCGTCTTCACGCCGAGGTGACCGGCCAGGACCATGCGCTTGAGGAGCGGCGGCGGGGCCCACGCGGGGTCGCGGAACTCGTCGAAGAACGTGTTCGCCACGTGGAGGTTGATGTCGAGGCCGGTGTAATCGATGAGCTCGAACGGTCCCATCGGGTGCCGCAGGCCGAGCTTCACGGCCTTGTCGATGTCCTCGGGCGTCGCGACGCCCTGCTCGAGCGCGCGGATCGCCTCGAGCATGATCGGGATCATCAGCCGGTTGACGATGAAGCCGGGCGTGTCCTTGCACACCACCGGCGTGTGACCGAGGCGCGTCACGAACGCGCGCAGCGCCTCGATCGTCGCGTCGCTCGTCGTGATCGCCTTCACGACCTCGACGAGCTGCATGACGACGGGCGGATTGAAGAAGTGCAGTCCGGCGAAGCGGTCCGGGCGCTTGGTGGCCGCGGCGATCTCGATGATCGTCAGGCTGGAAGTGTTCGAAGCGAAGAGCGTCGTCGACGGGCACACGCGGTCGAGCTGTCCGAAGACTTCCTTTTTCGCGTCCATGACCTCGACGACCGCTTCGATGACGAGCTCGCGGTCCGCGAAGTCCGCCAGCGCGGTCGTACCGCGGATGCGGCCGCGCGCCTTCTTTGCATCGTCCTCGGACACCTTCCCGGACTTGACCACGCGAGCGAGCGAGCCGTCGATGCGCGAGAAGCCCTTCTCGATGAACTTCTGATCGACCTCGCGCGCGAGGACGTCGAGACCGGCCATAGCGCACACCTGCGCGATGCCCGAGCCCATCTGTCCGAAACCAACGATCCCGACGCGCTCGATGGCCATGGCGTGCGTCCCTCCTGTGGATGCGTCGAATGGGGCGCCGACAGCATACCGAGATGCTCGATAACATCGGGTCAGATGACCCCCTTCCGCGGACCCGAAGCCGTCGACATTGCCCTGACGGTCAACGGCCAGGGTGCGACCGCGCACCTGCCGCCACAGCGCTCGCTGCTCGAGCTGCTGCGCGGCCCTCTCGGGCTCACCGGGACCAAGCTCGTCTGCAACGCGGGCGACTGCGGCGCGTGTACGGTGCTCGTGGACGATCGCCCGGTGTACTCGTGCATCACGCTCGCCGTCGCGTGTGAGGGCAAGCGGGTCGAGACCATCGAGGGCATCTCGAAGGACGGCGCGCTGCATCCGGTGCAGGAGGCGTTCATCGACCACGACGCGTACCAGTGCGGCTTCTGCACGCCGGGCCAGGTCATGTCGGTCGTCGCGTTGCTCCGGGCGAAGCCAAAGCCAACGGAGGACGAGATGCGGCGCGCGGTGGCGGGGAATCTCTGCCGCTGCGGCGCGTACGTGAACATCGTGAAGGCGGGCATGTCCGCGTCGCGGCGGGGCAAGTAGTGGCGGGTCTCCGGGTCGTCAAGAGCCGCGACGAATTCGAAGGTGAGATCTTCGAATCGCTCTCGATCATCCAGGGAAGCGACCTCCCGCCGCACGCGGCGAATGCGGAGCGCGAGGAGATCGGCAAGTCGCGCAAGCGGATCGACGGCGTGCAGCGCGTGACCGGTCGAGCTACGTACACGCACGACATCGCGCTGCCGGGCATGCTGCACGCGCGCGTGCTCCGCAGCCCGTATCCGCGTGCGCGCGTGCGATCCATCGACACGAAGAAGGCGGAGGCGCTCGCCGGCGTCCGCGGCGTGCTGCATCGCTTCAACTCGCCGAAGGCCGCGTTCCGCGGCGAGGAGACGATCTTCCGTGACGAGGTCCGATTCATCGGCGACGAGGTCGCCGCCGTCGCGGCCGACGACGCCGAGATCGCCGTTCGCGCGCTGGGCCTCATCGAGGTCGAGTACGAGCTGCTCCCGCATGTCACCGATCTCGAGGAGGCCATCACCGGCGGCGCCCCAAAGCTCGAGGACGGCGGCAACGTCTTCGAGGCGGGCTCGCTGAAGCGCGGCGACGCGCGGCCGGCGCTGCGGAGCGCCGAGCACGTCGTCGAGGCGACCTATCGCACCTCGACGCAGGTGCACAACTCGTTCGAATCGCACGGTGCCGTCGCCGCATTCGACGGCGAGATCCTCACTGTGTGGGAATCCACGCAGCATGTCTTCGGCGTGCGCGAGGGTCTGCGTGCCGCGCTGCTGCTCCCGCTCTCGAACATCCGCGTGATCTGCGATTACATGGGCGGTGGCTTCGGCTCGAAGGGCGGCGTGGGGAAGTACTCGATCATCGCTGCGCTGTTCGCCAAGCAGCTCGGCCGGCCGGTGCGCTGCGTGCTCACGCGGCACGAGGAGAACCTCGCGGCGGGAAACCGCTCGGCCACCGTGCAGAAGATCAAGCTCGCGGGCAAGGACGGACGGATCACAGCGATCGAACACACCTCGTGGTCGAATGCGGGGCAGGGACGCTGGGTCGCGAATCCCACGGGCCCGACGAACACGCTCTACGACTTCGCGAACCTCACGACGAAGTCGTACCGGGTCGTGACCAACGCGGGCTCGCTGTCCGCGTTCCGCGCGCCGGGCTACGTCGAAGGAACCTTCGCGCTCGAAGGCGCGATCGACGAGCTCGCCGATCGCATGGGCATCGACCCACTGACACTGCGGCGTCGCCACGCCGCCGCCCAGAAGGACCCGCGCACGACGAAGCCGTATTCGCTCAAGCGGCTCCTCGAGTGCTACACGATCGGCGCGCGCGAGATCGGCTGGAACAAGAGACGCGCAGGCGGCGCGCGCGGCTCGGCGCCGCACCGCAGGCGCGGCATCGGAATGGCGTCGCAGATCTGGGGCGGCGGCGGCGGACCGCCGGCGTACGCGACGGTGCATTTCAACTCGGACGGCACGGTGGTCCTGCGCGCGGGCACGCAGGACATCGGCACGGGCACGCGGACTGTGCTCGCGCAGATCTGCGCCGACGAGCTCGGCGTCGATCTCGACCGCATCGCGGTCCGCATCGGCGACACAGAAGGCCCGTACGGCCCCATCTCCGCAGGCTCGCTCACGCTCGCGTCGGTCGGGCCCGCGGTGCGCCTCGCCGCGCGCGATGCGCGCGAGCAGTTCCTCGGCGCGGCTGCCGGTGTGCTCGAGGTGCGGAAGACCGAGCTGCGGATGGAGCGCGGTCACATCGTGAGCAAGGGTGCGCGCACGCCGATCGCCGAGGTCAGCAAGAAGCTCGAGAACAACACCGTGATCGGCAAGGGGTCGCGCTGGCCGAATCCGGAGAACCTGTCGATCAAGACGTTCGGCGCGCACTTCGCGCAGGTCGAGGTCGACACGCTCACCGGCGAGATCTTCGTCGAGAAGATCGTCGCGGTGCACGACATCGGCCGCATCGTGAATCCGATGACCGCGGCGTCGCAGGTGCAGGGCGGCGTCATCCAGGGACTCGGCTTCGCGCTCACCGAGGAGCGTGTGGTGGACCGTTCGCTCGGCCGCGTGATGAACGCCGATCTCGAGTGGTACAAGATCCCGACCGTGCTCGACGTTCCCGAGATCGTCGTGCGCTTCACCGATCGACCCGATCGCAGGGCGAACAACCTCGGCGCCAAGGGGCTGGGTGAACCGCCGATCATCCCGACGGCCGCCGCGGTCGCGAACGCGGTCGCGAACGCGACCGGCGTGCGCCTGCGCCACCTGCCGATGACGCCCGCGCGCGTGCTCGAGGCCCTGGCGGTGGCGCGATGAGCCTGTTCTCCTACGCCAAGCCGCGCGCGCTCGGCGAGGCGCTGAAGCTGCTGAAGAACGGCAGCGTCGCGCTCGCCGGCGGCACCGACCTCGTCGGACTCATCCGCAGCGGCCTCGCGAAGCCGAACGCGCTTGTCGACCTGACCGGGATAGAAGGACTGCGTGGCTGGACCCGCGAAAAAGGCAAGGGCCTCCGCATCGGCGCGCTCACGCCGCTGTCCGACCTCGAGACGTCGCCGCAGCTGCGCAAGCTGGCGCCGATGATCGCCGAGTCGCTGCGCGACGCGGCGACGCCGCAGCTCCGCAACATGGGCACCGTCGGCGGCAATCTGCTGCAGCGCAACCGCTGCTGGTACTTCCGCGACGAGGCCGTGCCGTGCTGGCTTAAGGGCGGCACGCGCTGCTTCGCCGCCGAGGGACAGAACCGTTATCACGCGGTCCTCGGCGCCGACGACTGCGTGATGGTGTCGCCGTCGGATCTGGTCCCTGCGCTCATCGCGTACGACGCGGAGATCGAGCTGGCGTCGAGCCTGGGACGGCGCCGCATGAAGCTCGCCGACCTTTTCGTGACACCCCACGGCCGCGAGCGCCGCGAGCACTCGCTCCGCAAGGGCGAGCTCGTCGTCGCGGTGCGCGTGAGCGACGCTGCGCTTGAGCGGCGCGGCGCGTTCCTCAAGGCGATGGACCGCAAGGCCTGGAGCTTCGCGCTCGTGTCGGTCGCGGCCACGGCGCGGATCCGCGACGGCAAGGCGCACGACGTGCGGATCGTCCTTGGGGGCGTCGCGCCGATCCCGTGGCGCGTGCCCGCCGCGGAAAAACAGCTCGAGGGCACCGGCCTCGACGACAACGCGTGCCTCGCGGCGGCGGAGGCGATCCTCGCCCGCGCGCAGCCGCTGCGTGACAACGGCTACAAGGTCACGCTCGCCCGCGAGCTCATCCGCCGCGCGCTCCGCTCGCTCGTCGCGTGAT
>JBDUCG010000127.1:0-5755 GCA_040003565.1 Chloroflexota bacterium
GCGTAGCTGCTCATGACGGTGACCTTCCACGCGAGACCGGTCGCGCGCTCGAGGGCGGCCTTGATGGCCGCACCATTGGTCGCAATGGTCGCGGCTTCTTGGGACGGCGTGAACGCGAGAACGATCGGACGATCGAACGAGCCGACGCGGGGTCCGGTGCTGGCCTTTACGGCATCGGTCGATGTCGGTGGCGTCGTGGTGCCGCCGCAGGCGGCGATCACGAGGCCCGCGGTCAGCGCCCACCCGAGCGGACCGCGCAGCATGCGTCGCATGAGTCCCCTCCTTCTATATCTGGAAGCGTCCTTATGATAGGTCGGACGTGACCTTTCTCACCAAGCTCGCGGAATCATCGCGAGCGCGGGACAGCATCGTCTGTATCGGGCTCGATCCCGAACCCGATCTCATCCCTCAGTTGCTTGGTTCCGGTCCCCAGGCCGCGCTCCGATTCCTTCGCAGGGTGATCAGCGCGACGTCCGACTACGCGTGCGCGTACAAGCCGAACCTCGCTTTCTATGAGCGTTATGGCAGCGCAGCGTTCGATGTCCTCGGCCTCACGCTGCAGGCGATCCCCGATGACATCCCCGTCGTGCTCGATGCGAAGCGTGGCGACGTGCCGAACACCTCCGCGGCGTATGCGGACGCGCTCTTCGAGTCGTTCCACGCCGACGCCGTCACCGTCGCGCCGTATATGGGCATGGACAGCATCGAGCCCTTCACACGGGATGGGCGTTACGCGCTGGTGCTCGCGCGGACGAGCAATCCGGGGGCGAGCGATCTCCAGGACCTGATCGTCGAGGGGCGGCCGCTCTACGAGCGTGTCGTCGAGCGCAGCGTCGCGTCGTTCCCGGCCGAGTCGTGTGGACTCGTCGTCGGCGCCACCTATCCCGAGGAGGCGCGGCGGATCCGGGAGCTCGCGCCAGATCGCCTCTTTCTCATGCCCGGCGTCGGCAGCCAGGGTGGGGATGTGGCAACGGCGATCCGCGCCGGCCTCGATGCTCGTGGCGGTGGCGTGTTGCCTTCCGCGTCGCGCTCCGTTACATACGCGTCCTCCGGAGCCGACTTCGAGGCGGCGGCTGCCACAGCGGCGCGCGCGCTCCGCGACGCCGCCAACAGCGCTCGGGCCGCCGCCGCGGAGCGTCGCTGATGTTCGGCATCGGTCCGGAGGAGCTGGTCCTCGTCCTCATCGTGGCGCTGCTGGTCCTGGGACCGGAGCGGCTCCCGCGCGTCGCGCGCGACGTCGGTCGCGTCGTCGGCGATCTGCGCCGGACATCGGACGAATTCCGCGAGGAGTTCCTGCAGGCGGACAAGTTCCTCGAGCGGCAGGCGACCACCGCACCTGCTCCGGCGGCCGAGCCGGCGCCGGCCGCTATCCCGGCTACGACCGCCAGCGACCCGAACGAGTCCGCGTTCGACCGGGAGATGCGCGAGGCGCGCGAGAAGCTCGCGGCCTCACGAGAGAAACCTGCGACCTAAGCCATGACGAGCGGCTCCGTCGCCTATACTGGTGACGTTGAGCGCCTGACCGGCGCTCTTTTCACGCCCGGAGGAATGGCTCAAAAAAGATGCGCTTGAGTTCCTGGCTGGTCGCGATCGTCGCGGTGCTCGCGATCTTCGTCGACATCCCGAAGCACCAGTTCTCGTTCCCGTTCAACTGCCCGGGCGTCTGCGTGAAGATCGGCGACTTCCAGGTCAATCAGGAGATCAAGACGCACCTGGGTCTCGACCTCCAGGGCGGGACGCAGCTCGTCCTCCAACTGCAGTTCGATAAGCTGCCGCCCGGCTCGAATGCCACGCAGTCGGAGCTTCAGACCCAGGCGATCCGCGTCATCGAGAACCGCATCAACTCGCTCGGCGTTTCCGAGCCGGTGATCCAGGGACTTGGGACGGACAAGATCCTCCTCGAGCTTCCCGGAGTTGATGACCTCCAGCAGGCCAACGACGTCGCGACGAAGCAGGCTTTCCTTGAGGTGAAGGTGCCCGATCCGGCCGACCCGACGAAGTACAAGTCGCTCGAGCCGCCGCTCACCGGTGCCGATCTCAACCCGAACGGCGTGTACGTGACGTTCCAGAGCGGCACCAAGCCGGTCGTCCACTTCGAGTTCAAGGGCGCGGCGAGCGATCGCTGGGTCCAGATCTCGAAGGACTATCTGAACAAACCGGTGCAGATCACGCTCGACGGTAAAGATGTGTCGGCTCCGGTCATCCAGACCGTGTTCACGAGCGGCGTGGGCATCATCGAGGGCAACTTCACGACGAAGAGCGCGAACGAGCTCGCCATCCAGCTCAAGTCAGGCTCGCTGCCGGTGCCGCTCGCGGTGATCCAGTCATCGCGCGTCGAGCCGACGCTGGGCCGCGACTCGGTGAACCGCAGCATCGTGGCCGGCGCGATCGGTCTGCTGCTGGTCGCCTTCTTCATGGTCGCCTACTACCGGCTACCGGGCGCGATCGCCGTGCTCGCGCTCCTCTATTACACGGCGCTGACCTACGCGGTCTTCCGCCTCGTCCCCGTCACCCTCACGCTCGCCGGCATCGCGGGGTTCATCCTCTCGATCGGCATGGCGGTCGACGCCAACGTCCTCACCTTCGAGCGGCTGAAGGAAGAGCTGCGCTCAGGCAAGTCGCTTCGCGCCGCGGTCGAGGAAGGCCGCCGCCGCGCGTTCCCCTCGATCCTCTACTCGAACCTCGCGACGATCATGACCGCCGGCGTCCTGTTCTGGTTCGGGACCGGCACCGTGAAGGGGTTCGCGCTGACGCTCGCGATCGGGGTCGGGGTGTCGTTCTTCACCGCGGTCGTCGTCACGCAGATGCTGCTGCACGCCGCGATCGAAGTGAGCTCGCTGCGGCGGCGCCGTCTCTACGGCGTCGAGGAGAAGGCGCCTGAGACACGCGCGGCGGGCGCGCCGGTGGCGGCCGTCTGATGGTCAGGTTCGTCGAGCGCAAGTGGTGGTACTTCGCCTTCTCCGGCCTGCTCATCGTTCCCGGTCTCATCTTCCTGCTGCTGGGCGGCCTGAAGCCGGGCATCGAGTTCAAGGGAGGCACGCTCCTCGATGTGCGCTTCGACACCCCGCCGACTGTGGCCGAGGTGACCGAGGTCATGGCGGGTCTGGGTCGGCGGGAGGCGGTCATCCAAGTCGCCGAGGGCGGTCGGATCGAGATCCGGACGTTGGAGATGAAGGTCGAGGAGCAGGTCGCCGCCGAGGCCGCCCTCAGGGCCAAGTTCGGCGCCAACATGAAGGACGTCAACCCGCAGGTCGTGAGCCCATCGTTCAGCGGCGAGCTCATCGACAACGCCGTCCGCTCGATCGCCCTGGCGTCGGTCCTGATCGTCCTGCTGATCGCGTTCGCCTTCCGGAACTTCGGCTGGGCGGCGTTCCGCTACGGCATCGCCGCGATCATCTCGCTCCTTCATGACGCCGCCGTGGTGCTGGGTTTCTTCGCGATCCTGGGTTATTTCTTCAATGTCGAGATAGACAGCCTGTTCGTGACGGCCGTCCTGACGATCATCGGATTCTCCGTACACGACACGATCGTGGTCTTCGACCGGATCCGGGAGAACCTGCGGCTGAACCCGGGCGAGGCGCTCAACCCGGTCATCAACTTCTCGATCATGCAGACGCTCGCGAGGTCCGTCATCACCTCGCTCACCGTTGTACTTACCCTGCTGGCGCTCTATCTGTTCGGTGGGTTCTCGATGCGAAACTTCGCCCTGGCGCTGCTGGTAGGGATCGTATCCGGGACGTATTCGTCGATCTTCAACGCCAGCCAGATCATCTCGCTGTGGCAGGAGGTGGAGGACCGCCTCCGCCATCGGGCCACCCCATCACCCGCCTAACAAGAGGCTTCTGCCGGAATACACTTTCCTAGATGTTCGGGCTGAACCTCATCCCGCCGCTCGTGCGCACCGCGTTCCTGATGCTGCTCGTTGGTGGACTTATCGGATATGTGGGAACGGCCTTCACCACTACGCTCGTCGTCGATTCAGGGATCCTCGGCGGTGGCGGCGAGTCGAACGACGCGCACAAATACATGATCGCCCTCCTACAGCGCCAGTCCGAAAGCCTCTCGCAGCTTCGGCCCGCGAGCGACGTCGTCTCGCGCGCGCTCGATCAACAGAATGTCTCTCAGGCAGCGCAGGACGTGAAGCCGCTCTCGGTCACGTACCTCGGCGGCAGCTCGTCCGGCCGGCTCAGCGTCCACATCTACGCGGTCGAGCTGCAGGCGGGCGGCGGTCAGTACCAGTTCTTCCCGTTGGCACTCACGATCGTCGGCGGCAAGGTGGTGCGCGTTGAGTAGTGCCGCCGCGCTGAAGACTGGTCAGATGGATAGCGCCCGCGCCGCGCTCATCCTCGCGATGTTCCTCGGCGGTCTTGTGATCGGGGTCTTCGCGTATGCGGTGACCGACAAGGGTGCAGACGCGAATCCCTACACGAGCCTGCCGAAGGCGGCCGAGCCGGCGGTCACCGCGGACGTCGCGCGCGCGCTCGCCGCTGACGATGCGAAGGCACTCGCGAGCCGGCTGGACATGGAAGTCCTGCAGCAGCTTCAGACGGCGATCGCGCCGCTGACCGACATCCGATCGACGAAGTTCGTAGGCGCGGTGGAGAAGAATGGTCGCGTTCTCGCCGCATACATCGCGGGCGGTCGCACCAGTGAAGGTACGGACGTCCTCGTCGGATTCGTCCTACGCGTGACCGGCGACCAGATCGTTGGGGTGAACTAATGGCGAGCATGCAAACGGCACTCGGCACCACCGCGTACGTGCTGGATCACAACAAGAAACGACTGTTCATCCTGTTCATCGTCGTCGGCGGTGCCATTGGCCTGTACGGCATCCGCGGCATCTTCCAGGGGATCCTCGACATGATCGGGCAGGCGCCGCAGCTGCTCATCCTACTGCTCTTCTACTCGTTCATGATGATCATGCAGTTCGGGGCGCTGATGTGGTTCATGTCACGCCCGCGTACCTACACGGTCACCCCGGACAAGCCGCAGATCGGCCTCTCCTTCGAGAACTACCGCGGCCAGCCCGACCTCCTCGAGCACGCGAAGAGCCTCGTTCGCATCCTCAAGGGGGTAAAGAGCTTCCAGGAGCGCGGCGGCGAGATGCCCGCGGGAATGCTCCTGGCAGGTCCGCCCGGCACCGGAAAGACGTTCCTCGCGGGCGTCATGGCGGCCGAGGCGAATCTGCCCTTCATCTACGTCGACGCGTCGAGCCTCTCGAGCATGTTCATGGGCGTCGACGCGCTCATCGTGGTGTCGCTGTTCCGCAAGGCGCGTGGCCTGGCTCGTAAGTTCGCAACACCTGGACAGGCGGGCTGCTGCATCCTCTTCCTCGACGAACTCGACTCGGTCGGCCTGTCGCGGGGTGGCATGGCCGGTGGCCAGCAGCAGGGAATGATGGGTCCGATGGGCATGATGGGCGCCCGCGGGCTGGCCCTGAACACGATGCTGAACCAGATGGACTCCCTCGGCAAGCACGTCGAAGACCGCATGAAGTTCAAGATCGCGCGCTGGCTAGGTCTTGTGCGCGGCCCGGTGCCGCCGAAGCCGATCGTCTTCGTGATCGGTGCGACCAACCGGCCCGAGGTACTCGATGCTGCGCTCGTGCGCGCCGGACGTCTCGACCGAAAGCTCATGGTGTATGTGCCGGACGGCGATGGCCGGAGGGACATCATCCAGCACTACCTGCGTCTGAAGGCACACGACCCGGAGATGCCCGTCGAGCTGATGGTCAGCGACTCGATCGGATGGACCC
>JBDUCG010000128.1:0-5713 GCA_040003565.1 Chloroflexota bacterium
GGCACGGACTACGCATCGTCGCGCGCAACGTCCGCACGCGCTTCGGTGAGATCGACCTCATCTGCCGGGACTCGCGCGGCTATGCGTTCGTGGAGGTGAAGACGCGGCGTGCTGGCTCGTTCGTCGCGGCGGCCGAAGCGGTCGATAGGCGCAAGGCCGCGCGTCTCGCAGCGCTCGCGCAGGCGTGGCTGGCGCACCGCGGCGAGCGCCAGGCGGTATGGCGCATCGTGATCGCCGCGCTGACCGTGGACGCCGACGGGACGCGCGTGGAGCTCATCGACCTCGACCGCTCCTAGCCGTCGACCGTCGGGCGCCCCTAGCGCGCGAGCTCCAGGGACAGTCCGTCGATGACGATCTTCGTTCCGCTCGGCACGTTGCGCGCGACGCGCAGCTTGGCGCCGTGCGGCATGCGCAGCTCTTCCCAGCCGGGGCCGCTCACGCGGATGAGGTCGTCCCACACCGCGATGACCGGCGCGCGGTCGCGGCAGACGTCGCCGGTCCGATTGCAGACCGTCGCGCCGAACACGACCTCATGGCGCGGCAGAGCGGGGTCGTACGAGATGAGCACGTGGTCGGTGCTGAGCCGCTCGTCGTCCGAGAAGTAATACTCGACGACCAGCGCGTCGTACGCCGAGATGATCGTGGCCCCGGCCAGATCGGCCTGATTCAGCCGCGCGATCCGCTCACCGACGCCACGGTCATGGCGCACGACGTCGCGCGCGGACAGGGGCGTGTCGCTGACGAGGAACACCGCGGCATTCGTCAGCGCGACCAGCGCCACGAGCCAGGGGAGCAGGCGCGGCATGCGCGAGCTCCGCACGAGCGCGATGGCGCCGCGTGCCGCGATGACGCACAGGCCGGGCAGCATGCTGAAGATGTAGCCGTACTCGCCGATGTGGATCGGGATGTAGATGGCGAGCGGTGTCAGCGTCCAGAGGAGCAGGAACACCACGCGCCTGCGGTCGCTGAGCTCGATGCGACGCGCCCCAGCGGAGAGCGGCACGGCCGCGAGCAACGGTGCGAGGAAGTACAGCCCGCGGCCAAGGAAGCGCCCGAGCTCGTACACGTTGCCGTACAGCGCGCGGAGACCCAGGTCGCCGAACACGCTGTAACGCTCGTCGACGAACTTGCCCTGCACGCGCAGCGCCTCGAGCATCGTGGCGACACCGCCGTCGAGGGCCGCGGACGCGTAGAACCACGCGAGCACCAGCGCGACCCCTAGCACCGCGCTGCCCGCACCCCAGAGGAGCGGCGTGGCGATCGCGGCCATAAGCCAGAGCGGCGCGAGGAACACCGCGAGGTCGGTGCGGAAGCCGACCGCGATCCCGTACGCGGCGGTGGCGAGCGCGAGGCGCGGTCCTCTGACGCCGGTCTCGGCGTGCAGCACAAGCCAGAAGAGGAGCGCGCACGCGATCGAGAGCGCCGCGAGGAGCGTGTATGGATAGGCGACGCCGCCGTAGGCCCAGAACGTGACCGCCGTGAGCAGGAACGCGCCGCTCGCGCGTGCGGTCCGCTCGTCGTACAGCCTCGCCGCGAAGAGATAGAGGAGCGCGACGGCTGCGGCGCCGGCGACGAGGCTCACGATCGTCAGCGCTCGATTCGGATCGCCGACGACGGCATAGGCCGCACGGAGCAGCAGGACGTAGTAGAGGTACCCGGGCGCCTGTGGGCGCTGGTCGAGCGGGTCGAACCGCTCGATCGCGCGCGCGTAGAGGACCGAGTCGTGCGCCCAGAGGAACTCGGTCTGGAAGGGGATCCGCGTCAGCACGCCGAGCGCCAAGAAGAGACCGGCCACGCGCCACGACATCGCGCCGTAGTCTGGCGGACTCCTCCCGGTCTGGTACCGCGGTACCAGAGACCGGTGCGCTGCCGCGACGCGCGCGCCCGGCCGAGGCTGCGCTCGATGTCCATCGCCACGACGCCGCGCGAGACGGCGCGGTCCGTCGCGCGCGTCGCGGCGTGTGCGCTTTGGGGACTCGAGAGCGCGATGGTCACGGTCGAGGCGGACGTGGCGAACGGACTGCCGTCGTTCACGGTGGTCGGCATGCCCGACGCAGCGGTGTCCGAGGCTCGCGAACGCGTTCGGGCGGCGATCCGGAATTCAGGCTTCGAATTCCCGCTCCGGCGCGTCGTGGTCAACCTCGCTCCTGCGGAGCGGCGCAAGGAAGGCACCGGCTTCGATCTCGCGATCGCGCTCGGCGTGCTGCGCGCGACCGGTCAGCTGACGCGCGACGCCGACGCGCTCTGCCTTGCCGAGCTCGCTTTGGACGGCACGCTGCGGCCGGTGCGTGGCGTCATGGCACGCGTGCGACGCGCGGTTCTCTCTGGCGTGATGACGGCGTTCGTCGCGGAGGTGAACGCCGCGGAGGCCGCGGCGCTCGGCGCGGAGGTGTTCGGCTTCATCTCGCTGCGCGAAGTTGTCGAGCACGTCGAGGGTCGCGCGCGGAAGGCGCCGGCGCCACTACCTCCGCCCGCGCCGCGACCGCTGCACCCCGTCGACCTCCGGGACATCGCCGGACACGAGACGCCGAAGCGCGCGCTCGAGGTCGCCGCCGCGGGCGGGCACAGCCTGCTGCTCGTCGGGCCGCCCGGCACGGGCAAGACGCTCCTCGCGCGGGCGATCGCGTCGCTGCTCCCCGCGCTGGATCCCGACGAAGCCATCGTGGCAAGTGCCGTCCACAGCGTCGCGGGTCTGATCGATCCGGAGCGGCCGCTCCTCGGCGCGCGCCCCTTCCGCGCGCCGCATCACACCGCGTCCCATCTCGCGCTCGTCGGCGGCGGATCACCGCCGCGACCCGGCGAAGTGAGCCTCGCGCACGGTGGCGCGCTCTTCCTCGACGAGCTCGCGGAGTTCTCACCCGCCGTCCTCGAGACGCTGCGCGAGCCGCTCGAGGAAGGAGAGGTCACGATCTCGCGCGCGGGCACTGCCGCCACGTATCCCGCGCGCTTCACGCTCGTCGCGGCGATGAACCCCTGCCCGTGCGGGCACGCGGGGGATCCCGCGGAGCAGTGCACCTGCCTGCCGGATGCGGTCGACCGCTATCACGCGCGCCTCTCGGGTCCGCTCCTCGACCGCATCGATCTGCGCGTCCATGTCCCGCGCATCCCGTACGAGGAGCTGCGCGAGACCGGTCGCGAGCCGTCGCAGGTCGTGCGCGAGCGCGTGGTCGCGGCGCGCGAACGGATGAGCGCGCGCCTCGCCGGAACGGGCCGACGTTCCAACGCCGAGCTCGCGGTCGGTGAGGTGCGCCGCCACTGCCGTCTCGCGCCCGACGCCGAGACGCTCGCGTCGGAGGCGGTGCGAGGACGGCATCTGTCGGCACGTGGGTTTCATCGCGTGCTGCGCGTCGCGCGGACCGTCGCTGATCTCGCCGGCAGCGACGACATCCGCACCGCCGACCTCGCGTTCGCGCTGCTGCTTCGCGCGCAGGCGTGATCGCAGTCGCGGCTGCCGACGACGCGTATCCCGCGCGTCTGCGCGATCTCGAACGGCCGCCGGATCCACTGTGGATCGATGGCGACGCGGCGATCCTCGATGCGCGGGCCGTCGCGATCGTCGGGACCCGGCGCATGACGGCATACGGAGAGCGCGTCGCGCGCGAGCTCGCGGCCGCGCGCGCGGCGGCGGGCATCGTGGTCGTGTCGGGTCTCGCGCAGGGCATCGATAGCGCGGCGCACCGTGGTGCGCTCGACGCGGGCGGCCGCACAGTCGCGGTGCTCGGCGAGGGGATCGGGCTCTTCCTCGCGACCGTGCGCGGCAGGCGCCGGCCACTGGTGCCACGCATCCGCGCGAACGGCGCGCTCGTGTCGCAGTACGCGCCCACGTTCTGCGCGCAGGCGTGGATGTTCGTAAGACGGAATGCGACCATCGCGGCGCTCGCGGAAGCGGTCGTCGTGGTCGAAGCGGGGGCGGCATCGGGCGCGCTCATCACCGCCGAGGCAGCGCGCCGGCTCCGGCGGCCCGTCTACGCCGTGCCCGGTCCGCTCGGATCCGCCGCGTCGGTCGGCACGAACGCGCTGATCGCGTACGGCGGAGCGCAAGCGCTCGTCAGCGCCGACGCGCTGCTAGAGGTGCTGCGCGTAAAGGCTCGTGGAGCCGCGGCACTGCCGCTCGATCCGGTCCTCGAGGCGCTCGCTGCCGGCGCTCTCGACGCCGACGCGCTGCGGCGGCGCGTGCGCATGGCGGAGGGTGAGCTCGCGCAACACCTGCTGCGGCTCACGCTCGCGGGCCGGATCAGGCAGACACCGGATGGACGCTTTGTACGTGGGGAGTGATACCCGGCCGTGACACAGAAGAACGCCGCTCAATGGACTCTGTCGAGCGGGGGTGTGGGATGGGCGTGGTCCCAGGTCATTTCGGGCACTCTGCGAATAAGAGCATCGACGACTGCCGTCTATGCATCGAGACGCGCGTGCCCGCGACAAGTGGGCCAGCCCGCGAGCTGCGCCACATCCTTCCACTCGCGGTCACAGCCGCTCTCGGGATCCTCGCTGCGGTCCTCGATCGCGGCGGGGCCGGCTGGCTCGGGGGCGGCATCGCGGCCGGCATCGCCGTCTGCGCCGCCTTCGTCTGGGCGACCCGGCGCACCCTGCTGGTCAGCGCGCACGCGGCGCACACCGCCGAGCTCAAGGAGATCGCCGAGGATGCCGACAGCCGCGTCGAGCTCGTCGTCAAGCAGTTCGAGTGGGCCGTCGGCGACGTCGCCAAGCTGAGGAGCAACCTCGAAAAGGCCGAGGCGTCGGTGCAAACGCTCACGGAGCGCGGTCGGGAGCGCGAGCATCAGATCGAACAGCTTGTGCGTCAGATCTCGCGGCTACGCGAGAGCCTGGCCGAGATCGCGATGGCGGCGTCTCTGACCGAAGTGGGGAAGGAGCTGCCACGGCCGCTCTTCGAAGCGGTGTATTTCACCTGGGGCGTTCACCTCGACGGACCGCGGGCGCGACTCGAGCTGCAGACCGCCGCGACCGGCGACAGCCCCACGCGGGTCCGCGTCATGGACCGTGACGGCCAGATCGTCGCGGTGAGCGGCATGGCCGTTGTGGCGCTCGACGGCAACCTGGAGTTCCAGGTCGAGCCGCCGCTCGATCTCATCGCCGACCTCGACGAGGGGCACGACATCAACTACGCGATCGAGGCGCTGGTCGACACGGTGTGGAAGCCGGTGCGTCTCAAGGACAGCGGGCGCAGGACCAGGAGCGTCGTGGATGCGCAGGGCGGACTCTCACGGATTCCGGACGTTCGGGACTCGTCTCGCTTCGTCGAGTCTTCGCAGGCGCGTCGGTCGGCGCTGAACTAGACCCGCGCTCAGTACGACGCGGCGAGCAGCTTCGTTGGATCGGCCTGCAGCGGGATGATGTTCGCGGTCCGCAGCGCCGCGGTGTCGAGGACCGCGACCGCGTGCTGGAGACCCGCCAGCGCGACGTAGAGCTCGTCCGCGTTCGGGGAGATCGCGATGTCCACCACCGACCCGAGGAACTGCGTGCGGGCGCGCACGCGCTCGTTGCCGAGGTCGATCGCGAGCACGCCGTTGGCGGTCCCCACGTAGAGCGCTTCCTCACGCGGTGAGACCGCGATCGCGGTCGCCTCGGCGTCGATCGCGATGCGCTGCACGACCGCGTACTGCTCCGTGTCGACGACGTCGATCACGTTCTTGCCGCGGATCGCGGTGTAGATGCGCGTGCCGGAGCCGTTCATCGACATCGCGCCGGCGGG